>DOKV01000172.1 GCA_003510765.1 Clostridiaceae bacterium
TGGCAGGGATTCTTTCACCCGATACTGGCGTGGTGCAAAAGCTGGGGGAAGTGACCATTTCCATGCTTTCGCAAGAACCGACTTTTCAAGAAGAAGTCACGGTGCTTCAACAGGTGTTTCAAGGAAATAGTGAGGTCTTTCAAACCCTTCGTGCTTACGAAGAAGCGGTGGAAAAGGCGCAGCTTTACCCACAGGATGAAGCGCTTCAAAGGGCCCTCATTACCCTCACAGGGAAAATGGATGCCCTGGGAGCTTGGGATATAGAGGCCGATGCCAAAAACATCTTAACAAAACTTGGTATCACAGAGTTTAAGAAGAAAATGGGCGCCTTATCAGGAGGGCAAAAAAAGCGTGTGGCCATGGCAGAAGCCCTCATTACGCCATCAGACCTATTGATTCTTGATGAACCCACCAACCATATAGACAATGCTTCGGTGTCCTTTTTAGAATCCTATTTAAAGGAACGAAAAGGCGCACTCCTTATGGTGACCCATGATCGTTACTTTTTAGAGCGTGTCACCAACGGGATTTTAGAAATTGATCGAGGAAAAGTGTATAGCTACCCAGTGAATTACGGAAAGTATCTTGAGATGAAAGCAGAACGCATGGAAAACCTCATGTCCTCAGAGAGGAAAAGAAAGAAGCTTTTAGAAAAAGAACTGGCTTGGATTCGTCGAGGTGCCAAAGCCAGAACCACAAAGCAAAAAGCGACGATTGATCGATATGAGGATCTCAAGGGACAAGAAAATCTCTCCCTTCAAAAGGATTTGGAAATCAAAGCTGTTTCTTCAAGGCTTGGAAAGAAAATTATAGAGCTTCGATCGGTATCCAAAGCTTATGGAGAATTGGTTCTCTTAAAAGACTTTTCTTATTTGCTGAAGAAGGATGATCGCATTGGCATTGTAGGGGACAATGGCATGGGGAAGTCTACCTTTCTAAAGATTATGGCAGGGAAGCTTCTTCCGGATGAGGGAGAGGTGCTCTTTGGTGAAACGGTAAAAGTAGCCTATTTAAGTCAAGAATATGTCATTGACAATGAGGAGGTCCGTGCCATTGAATACATTAAGGAAGTGGCAGAAGTAGTGGAAACGCCTGAGGGGAAAATCAGTGCCAGTGAAATGATGGAGACGTTCCTCTTTACCAAAGAAGAGCAATGGACGCCCATTCATCTTCTTTCTGGCGGGGAAAAAAGAAGACTGATGCTCCTTCGCATGCTTCTTGAGAAGCCCAACGTGATTTTGCTAGATGAGCCCACCAATGATTTGGACATTCCGACCTTGGGAGTTTTAGAAGACTATTTAGAGACCTTTCCAGGAGCTGTGGTGACGGTATCTCATGATCGATACTTTTTAGACCGGGTGGCAGAGAAGATTTTTTCTTTGGAAGGGCTGGGGGAGATAAACATCACCTTTGGCAATTACAGCGACTACGAAGAGAAGAAAAATGCCCTGGAAAAAGTCCTTCAGAAAGAGGACGGACAAAGGGAGAAGTTGCTGTCCAAGGAACCCAAAACCAAAGCGAAAACAAAGTTCACCTACAATGAACAAAAAGAGTTTGACACCATTGATGGGAAAGTAGAAGGGTTGGAAGAAAAAATCGCATCCCTGGAAGAGGCTATGGTGACCCACAGCGCGGACTTTGAAAAGCTTCAAGCTCTTCAAAAAGAGAAAGATGAATTAGAGGCGCTGTTAGAAGAGGCTATGGAGAGATGGACGTACTTAAATGAACTGGCTGAAGAGCTGGGACTCGTGTAGAAAAGAAAAAATCGGGTTCAAGGAAAAAGATGTGGAGAACAGAGGGGTTCTTCACATCTTTTTTTCTTGGGGTGTAGGTTACTTATAGAGTTTCACGCGATCTTTTATGGGCAGAAAGGATTTTTCAGAGGGCTTTTCGGTGGGGGTGCCAAAGGGCATTTGTGCCACAAGTTTCCAGGCTTCTGGAATCTGCCAATAGTCTTTCACAGGCGCTTCAATGAGCTCTGTATAGTGCTGAAGAGAAGCGCCATAGCCTTCTGTCTCCAATGCGCTCCACAGGATGAGTTGCGCCATGCCATTTTCTTGATGTGCCCAGATGGAAAAGTTTTCTTTGTAGTGGGGGAACTGCTCTTCTAGAGAAGTCACCTTCTGTTGATCTTCAAAAAAGAACACGGTGCCGTAGGCTTGTTGAAAAGACGTGATTTTTTTGTCTGTGGCTGAGAACTGGTCTTCTGGCACCACTTTTTTCAATGCGTCCTTGGTGAGTGTCCAGAGGTGATCGTGGGCCTCTTTTGTGAAGAATCACCACCCGGGTGATTTGAGCGTTCATGGCAGAGGGCGTATGTTTTATAGACTCTTCCACGAGGCTTTGCAGCGCATCGTCTGTAAGAGGACTGTCTTTATGTAGTCCGTAGTAACTTCTACGGTTTGCGATGGCGGTTAAAAATGTATTTTTCATAGTATGTGCTCCTATTTTGCTTTTGTTTGTGGTAAAATGTATTTCATAAAATTATATTTTACAAAATATAGTATACGATGTATTTTATGAAAATGAAATGGTCCACGGGTGATGGCTACAGGATCTTCCATGGAGAAAAAGGAAAATTTAAGGAGCCCCATGGTAAAATGACAGTAGCATGAGAACATCACTGACCTAGTTGATATAGAAAAGAGAAGGGAGGTAAATCCATGTCCATAGGTATTTTTATAGGTGTCCTCTTATTTTTCGTTTTGTTTTTAGGGTCTAATGTATATATTGGCCGTACTCTTGGCCAAGGGTTTAAGAAGCTCTTTCCTAGGGTATCCAAAAAGGTATGGTCCTATGGTTATGGGGCCTTGGTGATATTGTCCTTTATAGGGATGTTGCCTTGGGCAGTGCCAGGGAAGAGGATCTTCGCGGTCTTAGGCGCTTACTATATTGGGTTTTATGGCTTTGCACTCATGAGTTTTCTCGTTTTAGATGTTGGAAGCTTTCTCCTTATGTTTTTGACAAAGCGTAAAGAGAAGGGAAGGGCCAAGAGCCAAGGGGCTAGGGCCCTTGTGGGTATGGGACTGATCCTTGTCCTCATGGTCTATAGCACCTATCAGGCCAACCTACTCCATGTGGTCCACTATGATGTGCAGCTGACCCATCCACAGGCTCCAGAGAAGATGCGCGTGGTGCTTATCAGCGATTTGCATTTGGGGGCCGCGGGGTCAGAAAAAAGGTTGCCAGAGCTTGTGGCGCGTATCAATGGGGCAGAACCTGACCTTGTGGTTATCCCTGGAGATATTTTTGATGATGACTTTCATCTGATCAAAGATCCAGCAAAGGCCAAAGCCTTATTGAGCAGCATCAGTGCTACCCAGGGGGTGTATGCAAGTTTGGGCAATCATGATGGAGGAGAAACCTTTCCCTTGATGGTGAACTTCTTAGAGGAAAGTGGCATCACAGTACTCATGGAAGATTATGTCCTCATAGAGGAGGAACTTCTTCTCTTAGGACGATTGGATCCTTCTCCCATTGGCGGATTTGGTACAAAGGAAAGGGAAGAAACCAGCAGTTTGCTTGCAAAGCTCCCCAAGGAGTATCCCGTTATGGTTCTAGACCATACGCCGTCAGATCCTTGGCAGTATGGAGAAAAGGTGGATTTGGTTTTGTCAGGTCATACCCATGGAGGGCAAGTATTCCCTTTGAACCTCTTCACAAGGGTACTCTTTGAGGTGGATTATGGCATGGAGAAGATCCACAAGGGGCCTCTTTATGTGGTCACCTCGGGTAGTGGCACTTGGGGGCCGCCCATGAGACTTGGCACCAAGAGTGAACTGGTCATCCTAGATCTATTTAGGGAAAATTAAAAGAAGGGTACCTTGAAAAAGGTCCCTTCTCGTGGTGGATTTTGAACAAAATAAAAAAGGATCAAGAAATTGATCCTTAATTAAATGAAGATTCTATTCTTCGTCGTTGGTAGAAGTAATGTTGAACTTCTTCTTGAAACGGTCAACTCTTCCGCCTACATCAACAATCTTCTGCTTACCTGTGAAGAATGGATGGCACTTAGAACATATTTCAACTTTTAGTTCATCCTTTACTGATCCAGTAACGAATGTGTTTCCACATGCACACTTCACAACAGCTTCAGAGTTGTAATTTGGATGTATGCCTTCTTTCATTTAATTCACCTCAATTTCATAGTTTTTTAACTATTCAATTCTAACACTTAGACCGATTAGAGTCAACAATATTATGGATAATGAGGGGGCTTGGTGCTATAATAGATGAGGTACAAAGAAGGTGGGGGATTTTTTTATGAGCAAACTTTATTTTCGTTATGGCGCCATGAACTCCGGAAAGTCTACAAATCTCATGCAAGTGGCCTTTAATTATGAGGAAAGAGGGATGAAGGTGAAGATCTTTAAACCTCGTGTGGATAGCAAAGGTGGCAATCGTCTGGTTTCGAGGTTAGGTGTTCAGCGGGCAGCGGATTTTAGTGTGGGCACAGAAGATGATTTATATCACGTGACAGAAAAGTGGATTCAAGAAGAAGGAAAAATCCACTGCATCTTAGTGGATGAAGTACAGTTTCTGAAAGCAGAACAAATTGATCAATTGCTTAAAGTGGCCATCATGTTAAAGGTTCCTGTAATCTGCTATGGTCTTCGCACAGATTTTCAGATGAATGGGTTTCCCGGAAGCTCTAGGCTCCTACTATTAGCCCATAGCATTGAAGAACTAAAGACCATTTGCACCTGTGGCAAGAAAGCGTTACTCAATGGCAGAAAAATCAATGGGGAGTTTGTTTTTGAAGGAGAACAGGTGGCCATTGATCTAGAAGATAATGTAGAGTATCAATCTCTTTGTGCGGATTGCTACTTTAAGTTTCAGCGAAAATCGCTGAAAAACAAAAATAAATAAAAAGGATTGGAGAACTACATGAGAAATACTACCGTAGGCGGTCAGGCAGTCATTGAAGGCGTCATGATGCGCGGATTAAAGGGGATTGCTACTGCTGTAAGGACCCCGGAGGGTGATATCCTGGTGAACCATGATGATACAAAAGCCCTCTCTCAAAGACATGCCATCTTTCGGTTGCCTCTCGTGAGAGGTGCGGTGGCTTTGGTGGATTCCATGCGTATTGGCATCAAGAGCTTAAATTGGTCTGCGTCTATTTTTGGCATTGAAGAAGAGCCATCAAAGTTTGACCAATTTTTGAAAAATAAGTTTGGAGAAAAAGGAGAAAAGATTATTGAAACCTTGACCCTGATGTTTAGTCTGGGGCTCAGTATCTTGCTGTTTTTTGTGTTGCCCACGTTAATTACAGGACTCCTTAGAAATTATTCATTGCCCACCATGATGCTGAATATGGTGGAAGCTGCCCTGAGGCTGAGTATTTTCATAGGGTATCTTTATGGGATTAGTAAGATCAAAGACATTTATCGCGTGTTTCAATACCATGGTGCAGAACATAAGGCCATCATCTGTTATGAAAGGGAGCTTCCTTTGACCGTAGAAAATGTCAGAGGCTGCACCAGATATCATGAGCGATGTGGGACGAACTTTATGTTTCTTGTCATGGCTGTGAGTATTGTGGTGTTCAGCTTTACTGGGTGGAGCCATCCTTTGGTTCGCGTGGTGACAAGAATTCTTCTTTTACCGCTGATTTCTGGCATCACTTATGAAATCTTGAGGTGGCTTGGGAAAACCAAAGGCCCTGTCCAAAGCGCTGTGGCCTATCCAGGGATGATGCTGCAAAGGTTAACCACCAAAGAGCCCTTGGATGAGATGCTGGAAGTCTCCATTCGCGCGCTGAAAGAAGCAGAAGGACTGATGACAGATGACAACGAAAACCATCAAAGAAGCTCTTAAAGATGCCAGGGAAGCGCTGAAAGGACACGTGCCTTCTGGCGCTTTAGATGCAAGGGTGCTTCTTCAGAGGCTCCTTGAGGTGAACCCAAGTTATTTGCTCCTCCATGAAGAGGAGCAGTTGACTGAAAGTGCTACGGTTCAGTATGAAGGGTGGATTGAAAAACGTAAAGAAGGCATGCCGGTGGCCTATATTGTCGGGACAAAAGAGTTCATGGGACTGTCCTTTAAAGTGACCAAAGACACCTTGATTCCTCGTCC
>DOKV01000074.1 GCA_003510765.1 Clostridiaceae bacterium
TTGGAATTTTTGTATCCAATGAATGCAAAGATCATCAGTCCTATCGAGATGACGATGGAGATGGCTGCCCCAATGGATTGATACTGATTGTCCATGGTGAGTTTATAGATATAGGAAATGAGGATGTCTGAGGATCCTGCAAGATTTCCGTACACCGATGGATTAAAGGGTCCTCCACCATTAAAGAGATAGATGATGGAGAAGTTGTTAAAGTTGAAGGTATATTGATTCACCAGCAGTGGCGCTGTTTGGAAGAGCACCATGGGCAAGGTAATCTTTCGAATCTTTTGCCAAGAATTGGCCCCATCAATGTCCGCTGCTTCATAAAGATCCTCTGGAATGGCTTGTAATACTCCTGTGGATAGGAGGAATACATAGGAGCTACCCAGCCATCCTTGCATCATCACCAGGATGAATCTACTCCAGAAGGTATTGTTCTTAAAATCTATACTGACGCCAAAGACATTGGTCACAATTTCCGTCAAAGCTCCAGTATTGGAGAACATGATACTAAAGAACATGATGGTGATAAAGGCCGGTACTGCCCAAGGGAGAAGATAAACCATTCTAAAGAAGGCTTTTCCCTTGATTCTTGGATTGTTTGCCAAAAGTGCCAAGCCAAAGCCAATGAAAATGGCTAAAGTGGTGGCTGTTAACGTCCAAATTAATGTCCATCCAAGAATTCGCCAGAAGACAGATCCCGCTAGACCTTGTCCCAGGGCAATGAGTCTATAGTTTTGGATACCCACCCAAGGGAACTTACTCTGATTTCTGGGGTCCATCCCTGTGAAGGAGAGTAAAATTGCCGTGAAAATTGGCACCAATACGATGAAGGAAATGACGATGAGAGCTGGAATGGAAACCAAATAAGGAAATCCTTCCTCTTCAATGGTTCTGGTGGTTTCAAACCAGTTCTTCTCCCGACTTCCTTTGATGTAGCTCTTTTCTACGCTTCGAATGTCTTTGAAGTTTGCAATGAAGATCCCTGCCGCAAAGAGCAGGAGGACGATGGCCACAATCCCTTCAATCATGAAGATCAAAGACCGGTCAATACGTCTTGCCCCTTCTGCCAAGGTGATGAGTCCCGCGATCCCGTTTCCTTGATAATTTCCATAACCCAGCGCATAAGGAATGGCTGCGGCATAGATGAATAGAAGCCCAATGAAAAAGAGTGCTGCCTTAACGGGCTGCTTGTTTAAGAGCTGACCTAGACCTGGCACCAAAGCCCCCAGCACCGTATTCACAGGCAGGGTTTTCATGGTTTCCACTGGTGTCGTTCGCCTTGCATCGGCAATGTCTGCCGCCACAATTCTTCTGTTCACCTTGATGTAGTCTTTCAGCTCGAACTTCTTGCTCTTCACCAGCTCTCTTTTCATTTTGTCTGGATGCTCATATTCTTTGACATTCACGGCATACTGATAGTTTTTCTTCAGTTCTTTTTGACCGTTTTTCAGTGCTTTTTCAGAAATCAGTCCGTCTCTTCGCTTCTTCTTCAGTTCTTGCAAACGATGATCATAGACTGCTTTTTGCTCTCTTTTAAACTTGTCTATTTCACCACGGATGGTCTCTTTGTTTTCTTCCGAATGGAATTTTTCTGCCTTCCTCAGTTCTTCTTCCAACCGTTTGATGTTGTAGATGATGGTTGGTAGAAGCTTCACATTAATACTGGACTCTCTATAGGCATATTCTGCGTCATAGGTGAGCCCTGTGAATGCTTCATAGAAGTCCACCTTTTGCTTGCTCTGAAAAAGGGTCTTTTCAAGGCCCAAAACAGCGGAAGACAAGGTTTTATCCATGGTCTCCATATAGGTTTTGGTCTTACTTTGGAGCTCTTCTAAAAAACGCTTCTCTTTATGTTCATACTCCTTGAGTTTTAGGAGATAGGGATTTTTGTCTTTTTTGCTTATGAATTCTCTCAGCTGGTTTTTCAAGGCATTCTTATCACTTTTGGGAGCAGTTTTGATCTCCTCCTGCAGCAAAGCAACTTCCTTGAGATACAGATTTTTTCTTTCATATTCTCGTCCAATATAGTCATATAGGACTTTGCTGTATTTTGCCACGATCTCTTCCCACCTTTACAATTTCTTCGTCTTGTTCAGTTCTTCCAGTAAAGAGAGAACCGTTAAAATCAACACCACGTATCCCCCCACCACCAGGTAGTAGAATACGGAATAAAAACTCAGTTCAAAGAATGTATAAGCCAATCCTCCCACAAGGAGTACTGTCCAGATAAAAATATAAATCCGAGTTAAGGTTAGTTTTTTATGGGTCAAATAGGTTAAAAGTCCAAAGGAAACTGGCGTGACAATCTTAAATAGATACCTAAAAAGCTCCGCGCCCACATAATCATCTAAGGTAGGTGGGTTCTCCTGGGTAAATGCCCCGAAGGCTATGATTTGCTCTTTCCATAGTAAAAAGAGTGCTTCATCTTTGACGCGCATGAGGACGTCTAAAGAACTGGCAAAAATCACCACCGCTGCGGTCACGAGAATGATATACAGCTGCTTTTTCGGAAACTTCTTATAACTGTCCATAACGGTCCATTCTTCCTCTCTCTTTGTCATCACTTTAAGTTCATTGCGGAAATGGTACTTCTTCTTTGGTTCTTGTCCATTCTTTATGTTATCATTTGCAGGCTAAAACTGTCCATAAGGTATAGAAAGAGAGGCCTAAGCCTCTCTTTCCCTTATGTACCTAAATTCTAGAAGTTGAGCATCATGGCATCAAATGCTGCCTTAATTTCCTTATATGCTGCCTCAGCATCAGCAGGCTGTACTGATGACCAAGATAGGATTGCTGTTTCCCATGTTGTCCAAACTGAACCCCATTCTTCGAATAGTGGTCTAGCAGGTGCATCTTGGTAAGAAACCAGTACGTTTTCGATGATGAGCTTATCTTGTTCAGATAAGTCAGAGTTTAGGTATACGTCCGCAGGAACGTTTTCCATGATCTTCCCAGTACCCTTAAAGAAGTCTACTGCGAAATCTGTGTTCATGAGTTCAACGATGAATGCTTCAGCAAGTGCCATCTTTTCGTCGTCGCCTTCATTTCTAGAGTTGATGGCAATTCCCCATCCACCCTTCCAGTGCTTCATTGGCTTTCCAGCAATAGTGATGGTGCCGATGGGCATGATTTCTAGATTTTCTCCAGCTTGCTCTGTGAATGCACCAGCATCCCAAGGACCAGAAATTCTAGCTACGCCTGTTCCACCAGTGGTGAATTCTTCATCCATGAATCCCCAAGTTGCATCTGCATCCCATAGTGGAACATTTGCAGCTTCGGAAGCTTGCCAATATTTGAAAATCGTTTCGATGTTTGCTTGCTTGTCAGCAGAAAGGTCCGCCCATTCAGCAGTCATATCTGAGAATAGTGTGCCATCAGCTTCCATGCCCAGCAGTTCGATGTCTGCAGCATTGGTTACACCAACACCATACCAAGCGTTAAATACAGGAATCAGTACACTTAGACCAGCATCATTCATTTCGATGCTCTTTGTAAGGTCTACGCCCTGTGCTTCTGCATTGGCTTTATTTGCATACACGATGAGTGTTTCGATGTTCATTGGGAATGCCAGGTAGTCGCCGTCCACGTTAAAGTTTCCGCCAAGACCTGCATCGTAGTTTGTGAATCCACCCACTGCAGCAGCCATAGCCTTTGCATTCATTGGTGCAAGAGCATCCTTTGCATTTAGACCAGAAAGTCTGTCTGCAGGAATTGCATAGACATCCGCCACGTCTGGATTGGATGGGTCTGTGCTGTCAAGAATATCTAACATATCAAAGGATCCGGTTACAAGCAGTTCGATGTTTGCATCTGGGTTGTTTACGTTAAAACGCTCAATAGCCGCACGATAGTAGCTTTCCCATCCACCTTCAGCTTGAACTGTGATGGATCCAGTAAGACCTGCAGCAGGTTCTTCTGTACCTGGCTCTTCTGCACCTGGTTCTTCGGTTCCTGGTGTTTCTGGAGTTTCTGGGGCTGGATCATCCTTGGATCCACATGCTGCAACGGATAACGCCAGCATCAGTGCAAGTACAAGACTAGTGATTTTCTTCATTTTTTATCCTCCTAATACATTTGTATTTTGATGTATTAAATCAACTCGTAACCGTTTTCCTTCAGGCTCTTATGAAAGCATAATTCCCGTAACCGCTAGCACTTGGTATGGACACAGGCTAGAGATTATGGTGCATACGCTTGCACAAAAACGCAAATGAAAACGCTTTACTATTTGATTATAACCCTTTACTTTGGAAAAATCTACCCTATTTTAGGAAAAAAGAGGGGTTTTTGGTGAAAAATAAGTGCTAGCGTTTGCACGACGAAACACTTCCTTCTATACACCTTGGTGCTCAACACTTTTCAGCGTTCCCAAACCCCATCTATTTTTAAGTTTCTTTTCCGTTTTTTTACGCATCACCCTTTGTGATACTGTCAATGTTCCAGATCTCTTCTGCGTACTCCTTGATGGTACGATCAGAGGAGAACTTCCCTGCTGAAGCCATATTGATGAAGCCCTTTCTATAAAACTCCAGCTCATTTTTGAAGTCTTCACTGACTCTTTCTTGTGCTTCCACATAGGCATCAAAGTCCTTCATGATGAAGTAATTGTCTGGTGCATGCCAGTGAGCGCCCTTTAAGAGAGAATCTTTTAATTCTTCAAAGGTTTCTTTTGGCTCTAGGGTGAAGGTGCCATCGGTCAATGCTTCCACCACACGCTTAAGCTGTGGATTCTTTTCCATTTCTTCAACCGGACTATAGGTGTCTTTGATTTCTTCAATTTCTTCCACGGTGAGTCCGAAGATGTAGTTGTTCTCAAGACCCGCTTCTTCCACGATTTCCACATTGGCTCCATCAAAGGTCCCAATGGTGGGTGCTCCGTTTAGCATGAACTTCATGTTCCCTGTGCCAGAGGCTTCTTTCCCTGCAGTGGAGATTTGCTCTGAAATGTCTGCTCCTGGGAACAACTTCTGTGCATAGGATACACCATAGTTTTCCACAAAGACCACTTTCAGCTTGCCATGGATCTCTTCATCATTGTTCACCAGGTCCGCAATGGCATTGATGAACTTGATGATGGCTTTGGCTCTCAGATATCCTGGTGCTGCCTTCGCCCCGAAGATGAAAGTTCTTGGAGACATATCAAAGGTCTTGTCTTCCTTTAACTTGTTATAAAGGTAAAGAATGTGGAAGGCATTTAAGAGCTGTCTCTTATACTCATGGAGTCTCTTGATTTGAATGTCAAAGATGGAGTGTTCATCGATGTCGATGCCTTCCTTCATCTTGATATAGTCTTTCAGCTCTCTCTTTTTCATCTTCTTAATATCGATGAATCTCTTGATGATGTCATCATCCGATGCCAGTTTCTTCAATTCCTTCAGTTCATCTAAATTGGTGATCCATGTGTCATGGCCAAGAAGCTCTGTAATGAAGGCCGCAAGTTCTGGGTTAGATTCCACCAACCATCTTCTTTGGGTAATACCATTGGTCTTATTGTTGAATCTTTCTGGATAAAGAAGATACCAGTCTCTGAGCTCTGTATCCTTCAGGATGTTCGTATGTAGCTGCGCTACCCCATTGGTGGAGTGTGTGCCATAAATGGAGAGCCAAGCCATCTTGATGTTGCCTTCAGAAATGATGGCAAATTCTTCAATCTTCTTCTCCTCGTATCCCTTGGCCAGAAGCTCTTTATGAAGCTCTTTGTCAATCTTCACAATGATCTTATACACATTGGGAAGAATCTTCTTATACAGCTTCACAGACCACTGCTCCAACGCTTCCTTCAAGATGGTGTGGTTGGTATAAGCAAAGGTTTCTTGAGCAATGCCTAAGGCTTTCTTAAAGGTAACCCCTTCCAGGTTCAACAGACGGATCAATTCAGGAATGGCCACCGCTGGGTGGGTATCATTTAACTGCACCGCGTGGAGCTTGGCAAAGGTCTTAAAGTCTTTGTGGTTTCTCTTATGATCTCTGATGAGATCTTGTAAGGAGGCTGAGACAAAGAAGTATTGCTGCTTCAATCTCAAAATCTTCCCCTTTTCTAAGGAGTCATTGGGATAAAGAACCTTGCTGATGTTTTCTGCGTCGTTCTTTTCTTTCACCGCTTTGTCGTAGTTTTGATCATTGAATGCGCCAAAATCAAAATCTACCAACGCTTCAGATTGCCATAGTCTTAGGGTGTTGATGGTGTCCCCACCAAAACCTACGATGGGGGTGTCATAAGGCACCGCAAAGACCGTTTGATCCTTAAACTCCACCTTCACTTTTTCATCTTCTCGTCTTACAGACCAAGAATCCCCATGGGAAAGCCATTGGTCTCCCTTTTCCACTTGGTATCCATGGACAAACTGCTGTTCAAAGATCCCATAGTTGTAACGAATGCCATATCCAGTTAAAGAGTAGTTTAGGGTGGCTGCTGAATCTAAGAAACAAGCAGCCAGTCTTCCAAGACCACCATTACCAAGACCTGCATCACTTTCCGCTTCTTCCAAAGCATTATAATCAATGCCCATGTCCTCTAGCATCGCCTTCATTTCCTCTAGGGTACCTAGATTGATGAGGTTGTTGGAAAGGGCACGGCCCATGAGAAACTCTGCAGATAAGTAGTACGCTTTCTTCTTGCCCTCAAACTTTTCTAAAGACTCCTGCCATGTTGGCAAAAGGTCTTCCATCACCGCTTTGGAAAATACGGTGTATTTTTCCTTATGGCTCAGTGCCTCCAAGTTCTTTCCATAGGTTGTCAGGGCATACCCCTTCATTCTCATTGTGATCATTTCTTTGTTCATGTTGTTATCTCCCATACATTCTCGTCAATTTTGCGATTTTTTCTGCCAATTTGTCTGTTAATGCATCTTCTTTCATTCTCCAAGTCCAGTTGTTCCCAAGGGTGGAAGGAATGTTCATCCTGGCATCCTCTCCTAAACCTAAGAAGTCTTGCATCGGAATGATGCAAAGGTCTGCCACGGAGCTGAAGGCTCCTCGGATGAATCCCCAGTTGATCCCTTCTTCAAAGGACAGCTTCAAGTACTTCCCAGCAAAGTGTAAGTCTTCTTCCTTTACGGTTCTCACCCAGCCCATGATGGTGTCATTGTCATGGGTGCCTGTGTACACCACACAGTTTTTGTTATAGGTGTGTGGTAGGTAATCCGACTCTTCTCGTGGATCAAAGGCAAATTGTAGGATTTTCATCCCAGGGAAGCCTGTGTCTTCGATGAGCTCATGGACTTCTTTGGTTAGGAAGCCAAGATCCTCGGCGATGATGTCCAGATCCCCCAGCTCTTCTTTGATCTTCTTGAAGAGCTTGTAGCCTGGTCCCTTGGTCCATTGACCTTTCACCGCGTTTTCAGCGCCATTTTTGATCTCCCAATAAGCTTCAAAGCCTCTGAAGTGATCAATACGCACCACATCATACATGAGGAAGCTGGCTTTGATACGATCCACCCACCATTGGTATCCTTCCTCTTCCATGGCCGCCCAGTTGTAGATGGGATTGCCCCATAGCTGGCCCGTTTCTGAGAAGGCATCTGGTGGACAACCTGCCACGGTGATGGGGACAAATTCTTTGTCCACTTTGAACAGGTCTCTATGACCCCAAACATCGGCGCTATCTTCTGCCACATAGATGGGGATGTCCCCAATGATGCGAATGTTCTTGTCATTGGCATAGCTTTTTAGCGCCTTCCATTGCTTGAAAAAGTAATACTGGACAAAGACATGGAAATAAATGTCCTTTTCCTTTGCCTTTTCAAAGGCCAACACTTCTTTTGACTGGATATCCTTCAGGGCCTTGGGCCATTTTAACCAGGATACTCCTTGATTCTCTGCCTTCAAGGCCATGAATAAAGCAAAGTCTCTTAGCCATGCGGCCTCTTCTTTGTAGAAGAGATCCAGTTCTTTCTTCTTGGTCCTTCTGGCTCTCTTGTATGCTCTTCTTAAAAGCTCCATCTTATTCTTATAAAGAATGCCATAATCTACTTTTTCTGGGTCCTCACCCAAGGGAAGATTTTCCAGCTCTTCTTCTTCCAAGAAACCCTCTTTCAGAAACTCTGCCAGGTCAATGAAATAAGGATTGCCTGCAAAGGCTGAAAAGTTTTGGTAGGGAGAATCCCCGTATCCGGTGATGCCTAAGGGAAGAATCTGCCATTCTTTTTGGTTGGCCCGGTCTAGAAAATCCACAAAATCATAAGCGCCTTGCCCAAAATCTCCAATGCCATAAGGGCCTGGGAGTGAGGAAATATGCATTAATATACCACTGCTACGTTTTTTCATACGATTATCATCTTTCTTTAGCTGCCTAAAGTCCGATTTGAACCTCCTTTATCCTGATGTCACCCGAGTCATCCATCAAGGTGAAGATCACCGTCTGAATTTTGGGGTGCGTGCTTTGTACATCTATGGTCAGCTCTCCATCTTCAAGTCTTCTTACTTGTAGATGCGTTTCAAACCTCTTGCCCTCTTCATAGCCATAGCTTTCGCCGTCATCATCATAGAGGGTATAGGAGGCTTCCGTATCCACATACCCTAGCACCCTCAAGGTGGTAAGGTCCTCTTTGGATACATTCCCCACTGGAAGGGTGTAAGGAAGGAGGCGATTTCTTCTTAAGAAGAACTTCAAATCCTTTAAGTCGTAGGTCATGTAGGTGACGCCAGCGCTTTCTTTTGTTAAGGTGACCTCTTCCATATCAAAGTCCACCAACGCCATGGACTCTGGCAGGTACACATAACGCCCTTTCTTGTTGGCTTCCACCACCGGTGCCATCATGAGCTCTTCCCCCAGAAGCATTTGGTCCTCAGCTTCTTGGGCTTCTTGTCCAAAGAACTCAAAGGCCAAGGGACTGAACATGAGGCCACCCTTCTCATGCACCTTCAGCATCTCTGAATAGAGATAAGGCAAGAGCATGTAACGCCTTTTGATCTGGGCTCTGTTGTAGCTTACCAGGGGCTCATGGAAGGCATAGGGTTCTTGTACCCGGGTACCTAGGGCTGAATGGTTTCTTAGCAGTGGTGTAAACACCGACAGCTGTAACCACCGGGTTAAGAGCTCTCCACTGACTTGCCCCCCAAAGCCTCCAGTGTCTGCACCCACATAGTAGAAGCCAGACATGTTGAGGGCAGGCATCATGCGAAGATTCAGGGACAAATGGCTCCACCAAGAGCTGTTGTCACCGGTCCAAAGACCACTGTATCGATGCATGCCAATGGCAGAGGCGCGACTGATGAGCACATGCCTTTTTTGCAGATGCTTTTTTAAGCCTTCAGAAGCGGATACGGTCATATTGTACCCATAGAGATTATGTACCGCTTCATTGGTGTAGGTTTTTCCTTCTATGGTATGGAAGAACCGTCTATAGTATTCCTCTTTGTTGCCGATGTTCATGAACTTGTCTCGTAAGGAGAAGAAGGCATTGACCCCCAGGTTTTCTCCCTTCGCTGCCATGGCAGCATCTACGCCTTCTTGAAGGGCTGTTTCATCGTAGAAGATGGCTGGTTCATTCATGTCGTTCCAGACCCCGTCGATGCCCAGGTCTGTGAGCATCTTGTACTGATCGCCAAACCAGGTGCGGGTATCTTTTTTCAAGAAGTCTGGAAAGTGTACTTTCCCAGGCCATACAGCCGCCACATAGGGCTTTCCTTCTGCATCTTTCACAAAGTGGTCTCCTTGGATCCCCTCTTCATAAATATTGTAACCTTCTTCCACCTTCACCCCTGCATCGATGATGGGAATGAGGCGAACCCCTTCTTCTTTCAGCTCCTGTGTGAGCTTCTTGAAGTTTGGAAATCTTTCCTTGGAGAGACTAAAATCCTTAAAGTCTTCCATATAATCCAGATCTAAGTAAATACCGTCCAGGGGAATGTCTTGGCTTTTAAAGGTTTCATAAACCTCTTGAACTTCCTCTTCCGTTTTGTAACCCCATCTAGATTGGAAGTATCCTAGGCCCCATTTGGGAGGCATATAAGACTTGCCAATGATTTCGTGGAAGCTTCTCACAATCTCTTTGATAGACCCTCCTTCAATGAGGTAGAGATCAAAGTCTTCTCCAGAGATCTCTACGGTGATGGTCTCCATGGCAGTGAATCCTACATCATACCGGATACGTCCAGGAAAATCGATGAAAAACCCCGTGGCCACATCGGCATCTTCCAGCACAAAAAAATTATGCGCCCCATAGAGGGTGGTCTTGTCCTCATGATGTAGAGGATCATCGGTGCAGTAGGACTCATAGCATCGTCCACGTTTGTTGATGCCCCCTAGGTTTGGCCCCAAGCCATAGACCCGATCTTCTTTGGTCAGAGGCAGAGAAAATCGTCCTTTTCCTTCTGCCACCTCCACGGAGAAAGGCAAAGTATCTTCTCTATATTGTTTCTCTAGTATCACCGTTTCTGTGGGCACTGGATCGCCGAAGGTAAACCCTCTGACAGCATCGGTCATCTTAAAAGCTTTCATTTTGGCCTCCATTTTCACTTGTGCAACCGCTTGCACTGCTTTCTTAAGTCCATTATATTATAAAATCCTCCATTGTAAAGGTTATTGCAGAAAATTTTTCTCTAAGGTCTTCCCCCCAATTTTTCAAAGGGTCTCTCCTCTACCCTCCCTCCAAGAGTTCTCCATAAAAAAAGACAAGGCTTTTTTCATCCTTGTCTCTTCCGCATCTATGATGTAGCACTTTACTCTTCTTCTATAAAGAGTCTGAAATTTTCTCCACTGATGAGAAGATCTGTCAACGCTGTACCCACTCGCTGAAGTTTTTTCTTGTGGACCCTATTTAGTACGTCCTCTTTGGAGCCCACAGCATTTTTATGGGCATCTCCGATGCCCACGGTCAAATGACCATTGGCTCGAAAGGACAAAATGGAGGGGGTCACCGTATCTAGTATGCTTCTAGAGGCCATATAATCTCCCGTGGGCAATAACCCTTGGTATCTGGTATAAGGCACCTTCATCTTCTTTAAGACGCCCTCTAAGTTCAGCAAACTTCTAAAAGAAGCTTTCTTATCCACTTGCCCGAAATAGGCCAGGATGTCCACATCTTTGTTCTTTTTCAGTCCTGTACCCATGAGCTCTAGGTAACTGTATCCACCATTCTTGGCAATGTCTGCTTGGCGCATGTTAAAGAGATTACTCCCCCGGAGCCAATCTTCTGCCAAGGGATTTTGTTCATTGTCGTAAAAGAGGAACAAAATGGGTTTGTCATAAGTTTTGTCCCCTGCTGTCATGGCCCGAGCAATTTCCAAGGCCATGGCCACAGGGGTGGTCATCTCCACAGAACCTTCTCCTTCCCCCATATAGACCCCGTCATAGGGTACCCCTAGAATAAACACTTCCCCTTGGTCTCCTTCTTCATAACCCTCTGGATACAGCCACGCCTCGATGGTTCGTCCTGAGTGTTTGGGAAAATCTGGAAAGGTATAGGTCAAGGTGAGGTCCACGGGTTCTTGTAGAAGGCGCTCTCGAAGCTGTCCAAAGGGCAGCAGCTTTAGGCTGTGGGTGGCCATGGTATTCACCCGTCCCTCTTGTCCATGGATGACATAAATATCCAAAGAGAGGCTCTGTTCCAGTTCTTCCCCTGGAAATCTGTAGCTGTGGCCAAAGGAGCCAAAGGCTTCATTGACCCCAAGCTCCATCACAGGAATGCCCCCTTCCACGGGCAGCTCCTCCCCTGAAAAGGTGGTACCCGAAGTGGTGATGACATCTCCTGGCAAATAATGAAGATAAGGAATCTCTATCAAGGTGAAATCTTCATGGAGAAGATAGCGCTCTTCTTCCCCTGAAGCCGTCTTTAGCAGAAGTTCTCCCTCTTGAACAAAGAGCGGCGTCATCTCCGAGAGCGTATATCCTTTCTCTTCCCCTTTCTCCACCACGGGGCCCACTTCATCGTACACCCATTCATTGCCCTCTTGAATTCTATAGACGTAGCGATGCTCATGTTCGAGAAACTCAAAGCCTAAAGGGGTTAGGGTTTCTTTGATATACTCCCCAGCAAGATACCCTCCAGGACTTCCCGAAACCCGTCCATGATACTTTTCTTGGATGAGTTCTTCCAGATGCATCATGGCGTTCTCCACTTGAAAATCCCCTTGAGGACGATAACTGGGGACCAGGAGAATCGTAAGGACTACAGAGACCGAGGCCACCTTGAAGAAGATCCGCTTCTTATACTGCTTAAAATTCTTCAGTTCCAGAAAGTTCACCCGTAGGGAGAACACATGGTAAGCTTTCCTTACATAGCTGACAAAATGAGAGGTTCTTTTTTGAAATTCAATTCTTAGACCTTCGCCTAATAGATTCATGCCCATGATGGCCAAGGTCATCACAAGGACTGGGTAGACCACCAGCCACCACTGCTCATAAAACCCACCCAAGTCCGAGGTGAGTTTCACCAGCATAGATCCCCATTCAGGCTCTAGACTCATCTCATAATTGGCACGGAAAGCAAAGGCCGCCACCTCTCGGGTGGTCCCCACAAAAATGCCAAAAAGAGACAGCTGTGCCAGAAGGAAAAGTCCCTGGGCCGTTTCTTTGAAAAAAGTGGTGAAGAGCGTGGGCAACAGATGAGGGAAAATGTTTTGCCGAACAATTTGAAACCAACTTTTTCCCACGGCAATTTGCCCCTCAATGAAGTCTTCCTCCATGATTTTTTTCACCGCATCTTGCAAAACCCCTGCAGTGCGTGCAAAGCCTAAAAATCCCAGGATGAGCCCATAAAAAATGATGGAGCGATCCAGCTGCATATTTCGAAAGAAATTGATCCTAAAGATGAGAAAACTCAAAATCAGGATGGGCACTGCCGTAAAATACGTACTAAAAAACAAGATGACCCTTTGAAAGAACTTCTTCCCCATCCCAGCCAAAACGCCAAAAGGAAGGGCCAAAAGAAGCCTGACCAAGGCGATGAAAAAGCCCAGCTTTAAGGTGTTTCTTGTGCCGTAAACAAGCCTTGCATAGATGTCTCGGCCAGCATCATCTGTGCCCATGATGTTTTCCTCATTGGGCGGCAATGGATTCATAAAAAAGGATTGCTTCTCTTCGCCCTCTTCCATAACCGTGACATATCGAGGGGGCTCTTCAAACATAGGATCTCTTTCCGTAAACCACTGGGGAAAAAAATAAGCACTGATGAAAAGAAAAACCAAAAGTCCACCCAAAATCAATGGGTAATTTAATTTTTTCATAGGAAACCTCCCTTGTGATCTATTACA
>DOKV01000053.1 GCA_003510765.1 Clostridiaceae bacterium
GTGTTTACGAAGCCATGAACCGCGTTCTTGTTACGGGTTTAGGTAATCCAGGTAGAGGTGCCAATAAACTATCCATGGCTGCAGGAAGAATTTTGGAAGATACTCGTGAGGCCATCATGGCGCAGTTTCACTTTACTTCCTCTTCTCATGTGATTTTAAAGTCTTCTGTAACGGAGTCTCTTAATACACTCTTATTGGGGCTTCTCAAACCAGGAGACCATGTGATTTCATCGGTGATGGAACATAACTCTGTACTAAGACCACTGGCTCAATTGAAGGCCCAAGGACGCATCAGTTATGATCTCTTGCCTTGTGATGACGAAGGCTTCATACAGCTCCATGAATTGAACAAACTGGAAAAACCTGAAACAAAGGCCATCATACTCACCCACGTATCAAACCTCACAGGTTCCATTCAGCCCATAGGGGAAGTGCGGAAACACTTAAAGAATAAGAATATCTTCATCCTCATTGACGCAGCTCAGAGTGCTGGATACGTGCCCATTGATTTTTCAGCCCTTCAAATTGATGCCCTTGCCTTTACCGGTCACAAAGGACTTCTTGGCCCTCAAGGTACTGGGGGGTTCCTATTGAATGAACGATTGAATGAAGCCATGGATCCTGTATTTACTGGAGGCACTGGTTCAGATTCTTTAAGCCTTTTTCAACCACTCTTTCTTCCCGACAAGTTTGAAGCTGGTACACATAATTTACCAGGCATCGCTGGTCTATATGAAGGCGTATCTTTCGTAAATGAAAATACTATTGAAAAAATATTTATGGATAACACTGAAAAGTCTTCTTATTTTTTAAGTGAAGTAACTTCCATGAAAGGGATTCGACTTCAAGGCACGTCTAATGTCCCCCAGCGAATTCCCAACTTTTCTCTGCTCTTTGACCAAATGGACTCTTCAGAAGCAGCCTATAGGCTAGAAAATGAGTTTGACATCATTACACGTTCCGGGTATCACTGCGCTCCACTGGCACATGAAGCATTGGGGACCAAAGATACAGGCACCCTTCGCATAAGTTTTGGGTATCATACTACCATGGAAGAAATCGACGAAGTCCTCCGAGGACTGAACCATATCAGTGAGGTGCATTATGGAAAATAGTAATTCCTATGTAAAAAAATACGATAAGATTTTGATTTACGTGACCATTTATACGCTGACATTCTTTCTATTTGTGAAAACCCTCCCCTATACCATCCCTTTCGTCCTGGCTTTTGCCATCGCAGCAATGGTCACCCCTTTTGTGAAGAAACTCCTACTTTGGACAAAGCAGAAGATTCATGAGAATCTCATCATTTTGATTTCCCTCTTGACCTTTTATGGCATCCTAGGGACTTTTGTCTCGGTGATCATCATCCGGCTCATCAACCAAGCTGTTCTCCTCGTCTCAAACAGCATCCTTTATCTCAATGAGCACTATGATGGCATCGTCTCTTGGGTAGAAGGACAATACGCATGGATTGCCTCAAACATCCAATCTCTTGATCCAAGCATCATCGAAGCTGGTAGCGATATGCTGGGCTCTTTTCTCGCCTCTTTACAAGATGTTCTTGTTGCCGTAGGAAAAGCCATTGGTGGTTTCACCCTTGATATCCTGGCCTCCCTGCCAAACCTTTTGCTGATCCTCATCTTCACCGTGGTTTGTTCATTTTTCTTCACAAAAAAAATGATCAGTAATCCAGAGTTTATCTATGCTTACTTACCTACGTCAAACCAGCAAGAACACAAAGTGAAAGACATCATCACCCAAGGAAAGAATATGATCCTCCGATACAGTGGTTCTTACTTATTGATCATCATGATCACTGGTGTCATATCCATCATCGGCTACATAATCTTAGGTATTCCTTATGCATTAATTCTAGGACTCATCACCGCATTTTTAGATCTATTGCCTGTGCTTGGTGTATCTGTCGCTTATCTTCCCTTAGCCCTATACTATTTTGCCCAAGGAAATTACACCATTCCACTAGGCCTAGGTATTTTATGGGTAGTGGTTGCTGTGGGAAGAAACATTTGGGAGCCAAAAATTCTCTCCACCAGTTTGAACATCAATCCTGTCATCACCATTATGGCCATTTTTATTGGTCTCAAAATGGCTGGAATTCTTGGTATGTTCTTCCTCATCTTTATGGCGGTGGGTTTCAAAGTACTACAAACAGTAGGCGTCCTTGATACCTTCCAAGAGGAACAGAAGTCAAAAAAATCCTCTTAAAGAGTTACCTAAACCAAAAAAAGACATGTTTATTTTTTCAACATGTCTTTTTCTATTTACTTCTTTTCTAATCCTAAAGCTCTATTGATGGCGTATTGTTCTTCATCAGAAAGTGCATAAGTGGAAATGCCTTTGGTGATGGGCTTTGCATAAGAAGTACTGATATTTCTACCAAAAATACTTGTAATGACCACGCCGTCATTTTTGTTATCTAGCATGGCGACACTGTAGCTTAAATCACTTCCCACATCCTCAAATGCCTTGTATCTTACGACACCAACTTTTTGTATACAGTGATTCACTTGATTATTCAATAACTTTAGATCTTCTAAAGCAAGCTTTGCATCCACATAGGCGGTATCAATCTTCTTTTGATAGCCTTTAATCATGTCTTCTAAGCTACCCTTATCTGCATCCTGCATCATCATTTGGTATCTTTTCTTTAATCTCCTGTTGGAAACCATCATGATGATAAAAAGTATCACCAGTATGATAAAGAAGAACACCATAATAAGCAGAATCAATTCCACATGTTCATTGATTAGCGTTACAATTGTATTATAGTCCATTATGTCTCCTAGTCTTCCAGTTGTAGATGCTCAAGAATTCTATTGAGATCATCCATACTGTAGTATTCAATTTCTATTTTTCCTTTGTCTTTTGCCTTCGGTCTTAATGATACTTTTGTACCCATGGTTTTGGCAAGCCTTTTTTCAATATCTTTAAAATGTGGATCTATCTTCATTTTTCTTGGTTCAGGCTTATTCTTAAATAGACCCGCCACAAGTCTTTCTGTCTCTCTTACACTGAAGCTTTCATCGATGACTTTTTGCGCTATTGTATACTGATCGTCTTTGTTTTCTAAAGCAAGTATGGCGCGTCCATGCCCTTCACTCAAACTTTCTTCAATAAGAAATTGCTGTACTCTTTCATCTAATTGAATCAATCGCATAGTATTTGCAATGGACGTTCTAGATTTCCCGATTCTTTTCGCCAAGTTCTCTTGGGTTAGTGAAAAATCTTTCAGTAGCCGTTTATAGGCGTTGGCTTCTTCAATGGGATTCAAATCTTGTCTTTGAATGTTTTCAATGAGTGAAACTTCTAATACAGCGGAATCTGTTAGCTCCATAATCACCACAGGGACTTCTTTCATACTGGCTTTTTTAGCTGCTCTCCAGCGTCTTTCTCCAGCGATAATGCTATAATCTTCACCTTCTTTTTGTACGATGATGGGTTGAATCATACCATGTTCCTTAATAGATTCAGCTAGTATTGCCAGCTTCTCTTCATCAAAATACTTCCTTGGTTGCTTCTTATTGGCTTTAATTTTGTTGATATCTAATAAGTTAATCTTCTCTTCTTCTTCAGGGATCAGCTTATCCAATCCTTTACCTAATCCAAATTTCTTTGCCATTTCTACCTCCTAGACCTGTTTTCTTAAGAATTCATCTGCTAAATCTTCATAGGCTTCTGCACCTTTCGCTTTCGGATCATATAAGGCGATGGGTACACCATAACTAGGCGCTTCTGCCAAGCGCACATTTCTAGGAATGGAACTCTCATACACAAGTTCGCCAAAATAGGATTTTAACTCTTCTGCCACTTGAATTTGTAGATTTCTTCTAGGATCGAACATGGTTAACACAACACCTTCTACTTCTAAGTTTCGATTTAATCCTTTTTTTACTTTTTGGATGGTTTTCACCAACTGACTGATCCCTTCTAATGCATAATACTCACATTGCATAGGAATCAGTACCGTATCTGATGCTGTCAATGCATTGATTGTCAATAATCCTAAGGATGGTGGGCAATCGATGATCACATAGTCAAACTCTTCCGTGAGATCTGACAGTTTTCTCTTTAGTATAGATTCTCTATGTTCCATATAACTCAATTCTAAGTCTGCGCCAGCCAAATTCATATTAGCTGGGACAATTTTAAGATGCTCGATATTTTCTACAGGTAGAATTACTTCATTTATAGAAGCATCTCCAACTAGAAGCTCATATGTCGTATATTCTAGTTCTTCCTTTTCAATACCAAGTCCACTGGATGTATTGCCTTGAGGATCAATATCTATCACAAGAACTTTATGTCCTTTTAAGGCAATGAATGCAGCTAAATTGATGTTCGTTGTGGTTTTTCCGACACCACCTTTTTGATTGAAAATACTTACTACCTTCATTTTTTGCTCCTTCATTTGCTTACTCTTAGCTTTGATTATACCCTGTCTAGTTTTGTTTTCATAGACATTATAGAATGTTTCACGTGAAACATTCTACTTTCACAGAAATGATATTGGTTTGAATGTCTTATAGAGATGTCTTTTATTGTTTCACGTGAAACAATCCTTGGATCTAAGGATGAAAGAATGCATACAACGGAAAATGTTTCACGTGAAACATTTTGATGGATAGTTCGTAATCTATGAACTAAAAAAGTGTTTCACGTGAAACAATCTGTGAAGATGGTTCCAATGAAACACTTGAAAATGTTATTTTGTGATAATCCCTTTTTTTATGGCTGATGATGATCGAGGAAAACCTTTTGGTGTTCTGCTAACTTTTTCGATGATCAGTAGATTGTGCTTTAATTCTGTACCTTCAATTTCTACTTCACGCACTTCTAACACTTGTCCACCCAACTTGTTGATGGCAAACTCTGCTTCTTTTAATTCTACTTCTACCGCTGGACCTTTTAAAGCAAGGAAGTATCCACCGACTTTTACATAGGGCAGACAAAGTTCAGTAAGTAGGGTTAAATTGGCCACAGCTCTAGATACGGCCACGTCATACTGTTCTCTATAGAGTTTGTTGTTCCCTCCGTCTTCCGCACGGCTGTGCACAAACTCTACATCAGTTAGATTTAGCGTCGAACTCACTTCTTTCAAGAAGTTTAGTCGCTTATTTAGAGAATCTAAGAGGGTCAATTGAATTTCAGGTTTCATGATTTTGATTGGGAACCCAGGAAATCCAGCTCCTGTGCCTACATCAATGACTTTTTTAGCCTCTAATAGAGGCTTTAACTCAAATGCTTTGATGGAATCAATGAAATGCTTTCTATAAATCTCTTCATCGTCTGTGATGGTGGTCAAGTTCATTTTTTCATTCCATTCTTGAAGGAGTTCCTT
>DOKV01000057.1 GCA_003510765.1 Clostridiaceae bacterium
TGTTTCCTAACTAATTATAGCAAAAGAAGCCATGCCCATGCACAGCTTCTTTTTTTTACCGTAATACCCAGCGAAGGAGTTTTTCCTTCAGTGGAGAAAAGGGAGGTTCATTTAAGGTCATGGGAAACTTCGCCCGGGACTTGAGGATGCTTTTTTCATGACTGAACGTCCTTAAAGAATAAGCCCCATGATAATTCCCCATTCCTGAAGTCCCGACCCCACCAAAGGGTAAATGAGGCGTTGCAATGTGGAAAATCACATCATTCAAACAGCCTCCACCAAAGGACACTTTCTGAAGGACCCGATCCCCTAGGGCTTTGTCTTCTGTGAATACATAGAAGGCCAAAGGTTTGCCAAAGGCTTCGATTTCTCCAAGGGTTTTATGAAGATCTTCATAAAGGATGATGGGGAGGATGGGGCCAAAGATCTCCTCTTCCATGGTGGCCAAGGAAAAATCGTCCTTGAGCAAAAGGGTTGGTCCAAAATAATGGGCGTTGATGTCTACTTTTCCCCCATAAATCAGTGCTTCCCGATCCTTCTCTAATAAATCTTCTAATCTTTTCAAAGATTTTTTACTGATGATTCTCCCATAATCCGGTGAGGCTTTAGGATCCTCTCCGTAGAATTTCTTCAGCATCTTCTTCATTTCAAGAACAAGCTCTTTGGCACGGTCTTTATGAACCAGTACATAGTCTGGTGCAATACAGGTCTGTCCACTGTTTAGAAACTTCCCAAAAACAATTTTTCTTGCTGCATTTTTGATCTCCGCTCTTTTCATCACAAGGGCAGGACTTTTCCCACCCAGTTCTAAAGTCACAGGCACCAGGTTCTTCGCGGCATTTTCCATGATGATTCTCCCTGTGGGGACACTACCGGTGAAGAAGATGTAATCAAAGGGTGCTGTGGTTAAGCTGGTGACGGTTTCCTTGCCTCCTGTGGCCACCACAACGGCCCCGGTGGGAAAGGCTTCTTTGATGATTTTCACCAAAACCGCTTCTGTATACACTGCTTGTTCTGATGGTTTGACCACCGCTACATTTCCAGCGGCAATGGCACCTATGAGAGGCTCTAAGAGAAGCTGAAAGGGGTAATTAAAGGCCGAGATGATGAGCACTGTGCCATAGGGTTCTTTGTGGATGAATCCATTGGACAGGATTGTTGGCAAGTGCGGCTGTGCTCTTTTCACTTGAAGATGCCGGTCCATGTTTTTCAGCATCCAGGAAATACTGGTGTAGAGGATGCCGATTTCTGTCATGAAACTCTCTGCTGAGGATTTCCCAAGATCCTTATAAAGTGCAGCTTCAATGTCTTTCTCATACTTCTTTATGACACTTTTTAGTTTTCTTAGTTGATATTTTCTATAGGATAGATTCCTGGTAAGGCCTTTGTCATAAAAGGCTTTCATCCCCTGAAGCAACCTTTGAGCTTCTTCTTTGGACAGATCATGATAGGTTATATCTGGATTTCTCATACTAAATATCCTCCGTGGAAAGAGTATTTTGAGCCACGGCTTTGCCCGCAGCTACGTTGATGGAATCCCACACACTATTGAGGGGTGGAATATAACCAAAGTCCATATAGGCCAAGTCTTCAATGGTTAATCCTGCATAAACAGAAGCCACCAACCCTTGAATCCGTAGTCCTGCACCTTCTTTACCAAAGACCTGTGCGCCAAGCACTTTTCCTGTGAGCTTTTCGTAGGTGAGCTTTACGAAGAATTCCGATCCGCCTGGATAATATCCGGATTTGTTTCGGGTGCGTACCAGCACACTATCATAGTCCTTGCCTAGCGCTTTTGCTCCTTTATCGGTGATTCCAGTCATGGCCATTTCAAATTCAAAGACTTTCAAGAGCGCACTGCCTTGTACCCCTTTAAAAGGCGGTTTTTTCCCAGCCAGGACTAGCCCAATGAGTTTCCCCACCTTATTGGCATTGGTGCCGAGGGGCAGGTACACAGGCTTCTCCATGAGATGGTCATAAATAAGCGCACAGTCTCCTGCCGCATACACATGGGGCAGATTGGTCTCTCCATAAAGCGTGGTCTTGATGGCTCCTCTTTCCATGTCCAAGCCTTTTCCTTCCAAAAAAGCTGTATTGGGTCTTAAGCCAATGGTTTCTAGCACCAGGTCCGCTTCATAGATCCCTTGATCTGTGATGACTTTTTCAACAAAGCCCTTTTCATTGGCTTTGGCATCGAGAACTTTTTCGCCCGTATTGATTTTATGCCCTTCTCCCCGAAGCTCACGCACCAATAAACTTGAGACATCCTCATCATAAATGCTCAAAATGTGGGGCATGAATTCAATGACTTGGGTATCGATGGCCAGCAGTGTCAAGGTTTCCAAAAGTTCAATGCCCTTATTTCCGCCCCCTACAATGACAGCCTTTTGAGGCTTCATTTCTTCTATGTAGTTTTTGATGGCGTTGGCATCAGCCAAGTTGTTTAAGGCAAAGACTCCTTTCATCTTTTGAAATGCTGGTAGTCTCAGGGCACTGGCACCTACCCCAAGGACCAGTTCATCATAGGCATCTACAAAGATCTCTTGGGTTTTATGATTTTTCACCGTGAGTTCCTTTTTATCAAAATCCACATCCACCACTTCATGAGCTAGTAGTAAACGGAGTCCATCTTCCTTTACCCGTTCACTGGTTTTGGCAATGAGTTTTCGTTCCTCTTCTATAAGCCCTTCAATGTAATAGGGAAATCCACAGGCACCATAGGAAATGTCATTTCCCTTTTCATAAATGGTGATCTTCGCCTCTGGAATATTTTTTCTAATGCTGTAAGCTGCGGTTAGCCCTGCGGCCACTGCACCAATGACAAGTACTTTCATTTACTGCACATCCTTTATTTTTTTGTCTTGAAGTACTTAGAGAAAGAGATCTCCCTCTAAGCACTTCCTCATTTACTTTTCATGGTATCGTGTTAAAATAGTTATAGTCAGTATTCTACTCTTAGAAACTGAACTTAATTCAAAAACCATAAAGGTTCCGAATTATATCCCATCACGGAATAAGAACGGAGGAAAAATTTATGCAAAAACAACACACGGCGGAGCGCTTTTCCCCAAGACAATTGGCCATCATAGGCTTATTATCTGGCATTTCCATCTTCCTGTCGCTGACCCCTCTTGGATTTTTACCCATTCCACCCATCAACCCCACCATCATGCACATTCCTGTGATCATTGGTGCGATCATTGAAGGCCCCTTGGTAGGTGCTTTCGTTGGTGGAATCTTCGGATTGTCCAGTATGATCCGTGCCTTTATGACCCCAACGCCAACGAATTTCATGTTTTGGAATCCTTTGATCTCTGTGGGTGTTCGCATCCTCATTGGTCTTGTGTCTGGCTATGTGTATAAGGCTTTGAAAAACACCAAAAGTGGTGTGGTCTTGGCGGCTCTTTTAGGAACCCTCACCAACACCGTAGGCGTTCTTGGACTCACCTATCTGTTTTACGCAGCCAGATATGCCGAAGCCATAGGCATTAGTAGAAATGCGGCTGGTTTTGTGTTATTAGGCATCGCTGGCAACAATGGTATCCCAGAGGCCATCGTCTCTGTGCTCATCATCGTACCTGTGGTGGCTGCTTATAAGAAAATGAAAAGATAAATAGGACCATATAGTGAAAAGGAGATGGACAACCATCTCCTTTCTTTTCTTTCAAGAATCAAGGAAATTACAGTCTCTTGTAATCCACATGTTCTTCCAGAACTTCTTCATCTGAATACAGATAATCTTCATCTAAATCAAGGTCCAGATCCCCGGCTACATCCACAGGCTCTTCTTGGTCGCCCAAAAAGAGTATCGAATATTGAAGCGACAAGTCTTCAAAGAACAGAACGCCATGTTTTTTAGACATGTTCTTGTGCACAAAGAGTTTTCCTGTATAGGTTTCTCCGGGTTTTACTGTGACTCTTCCAAGGGTGGTACCCTCTGCATGCTTCACGAGAATTTGCGCAGCACGTTTTTTCACATCATAGAGCTGAAGCTGCATAGGATTGAAGAAATATGCTTCATCACCTTTGTTATGGATGGTGACATCATACTCCACAAGCTCTAAAGATTCTTTTTCTCCTTCTAAGAATTTCTCTTTTGCAGATTCAGCCAAATGCACGGCCTTTTCTTTAAAGGATTCAGCCTCTTCCATCACTTCTTGGGCACCAAAAGGTGCATCCACAAAAGCATCTTCATTAGGCCCTTCTTCATCCATGGCCATATCATTTTTCAGCAGTTCATCTGCATCTTTTAAGGCCTCTCCTGCCTTCTCATCTAACACATCTGCCGTATCAGACATCTGACTTTTCAGCTCTTCAAACTTCTTTTTGGCGTCCTTTTTGGCATCTTCTAGGTTTTCTTCTAGCACTTCTGCTTTAATTTCTGCCTCAAGCTTCAGCTCTTCTGCTTTCTCTTTCAC
>DOKV01000055.1 GCA_003510765.1 Clostridiaceae bacterium
GTGTCCTTTGCGGTCTTTGGCACTGTGGTCATCGCCAAGATTGTGGGCGGGATCTTACCGCTTTTTGCCAAGCTCATCAAAGCAGACCCGGCCATCATGGCTGCACCCTTAATCACCACCATTGTGGATGCTTTGTCGCTGATTTTCTATTTCTTTTTGGCCGGTATTTTTTTGGGGATTTCCTAAAAAGGCGTTGAGGAGGACATCATGGAAGAACAAAGAAAAACAAAAAAACTTGGTCAATATCTGAAAAGTACTGGGCTCATTCTTCTACTGGGGATTCTACTAGGGGTCTTCTTGGCTTTCTTGGATGTGGACATAACCTTCCTAGAGAGTTACACCTTCCTAGATTGGGGGATCATTCTCCTACTTTTCTATATAGGGTTGTTTCTAGTGATCAATCTCCATGAACTAGGGCACCTCCTGGTAGGTAAAGCCTTGGGCTATGAGCTACTACTCTTTCGGGTAGGGCTTCTTTCCTTTAAGAAAGAAAACGGCAAGCTCAAAGTATCTTTGGTGAAGAATGTGGGCTATGGAGGCCTTTGTGCTATGATTCCCCATGAACAGTCCACCTTAAAGGATTTTGCCCTCTACTCCACCGGAGGCGTGCTCATGAATATCCTCACAGGCCTCGGGTTTCTTTTCCTCAGTGGCCAATCTTCGGTGCATCAAAATCTTCGAGGTGGGCTTTTACTCACAGGGATTCTCTCTTTGATTGTGGCCATCATCAACAGCTGGCCCTTCTTTAGCATGAATCAACCCACCGATGGCATGATGTTTTTCAGCATCCTTGGAAAATCTCCTCTGGCAGAGAGATTCTATAGCAGCCATGTGCTCACCCAAAAGCTGACTTTGGGCATACGGCCTAGGGATTTAGCCTTGGTGGAGAAGGAAGGACCTATGGAAGATTTCCATGATTTGAGTCATGCTTATTATCTCTATCTCCAAGCGCTGGATCAGCAAAATCTTCAGGATGCTGAGAAGTATTTGGCCATGGTGGAAAAGAACCTAGGGCTGACACCTCCCTATACCTTACCTGCGTATCACTATGAGCTGTGCTACTTTGCCATGGTGCAAGGAGATGAAGAAAAGGCCAAGAAATACCATGACCTTTCTGGGAAGATTTTGGCAAAAGATCAAGACATCAATGGGCTACGGATCAAAGCCTATTATGCTTACCATGTGGAAAAGGATTTAAAGAAAGCAGAAGCTTTGGCAAGGCAAGGCCTAGCGGTGCAAGCCCATTATCCCTTTAAAGGACAAGGCATTTTTGAAGCAGAAGCTTTAAACCTTCTCCTAGAGAAAATAATAAAACATCAAGAAGAGATCTGCTAAAACGGTGCAGGTAAGATAATAGCGTTTAAGGTCCATGGCTGAAATGACTATATTCATGGGAGTTTATAAAGGATCTCAGACACATCATAGGTTCATGGATAAGGAGCAGCTTACCTGGAGAAGGCTTCCGCATTACTTCCGAGTCATCTTAGGGTAATTGGCTCGATCTAATGAAACGCAGATTTACCACACACTGCTGCAGAAGGATGGGTACAATAAAAACAGCAACGTCCGATTACAAGATACTTCAAATGAAGTGTCTTTTTAATTGCCTAGAACTCTGTGGTCTTTCTTAAGAGAGGAGAAAAGATCTTCAGAGAGCCTTCAGAGAAATCCTCCTTTCTATACAGGTTTATCTTCTATACTGAGATTATAAGGAAAGAAGGGAGGAAAAACTCATGGGTAGAGAAAAGAAGAACCTGAAAAAGGCAAAGAAGACCAGTCGTGGATATCTATTTTTTCTAATTCTTTTTACCCTAATGCTCCTTCTCTATTTTCTAAGCAGGAGCCTATAAGGGCTTATGTAGCGAAGAATCTTGATAGATTATTCCAGATTTGTTCAGCCTTTGGCTAGATTCCTCTTTTATACTAAGGGAAAGAGCCAAAGGAGGCAGTGTCATGGAAGATGTACTACAGGTGACCTATTTGGGTCATGCTTGTCTGAAGATTCGTTTAGGGGATTATGTGGTGGTGGTGGATCCTTACAAAGACGATACGGTGCCAGGTTTAAGGAACCTTTCTCTAGAAGCAGATCAGCTTCTTGTGAGCCACGAACATGGGGATCATAACCACCGAGAAGCGGTGAGCCTCTCAAAGCGTGAAGCGCCCTGTCCCTTTGTGATAGAAACCTTCGAAGCGGCCCATGATGAAGTGGGTGGAAAGAAAAGGGGGATGACCAAGATGTTTTCCTTGGTTTCTAAAGACTACAAAATTGTCTTTTTAGGAGATCTTGGGGAAGATCTATCAGAGGATCTTATAGAGGCTTTTAGGGAGGCGGATCTACTCTTTATCCCCGTGGGAGGGTACTATACCATTGATCCAGTACAAGCCAAGGAAGTGGCTAAAAAGCTCAGGCCTCAAGTGATCATCCCCATCCATTACTTAACCGAGGCCTCTGGTTATGAGGTGCTTGCCCCAGTGGAAGACTTCACCAGTCTTTTTGATCACGTATCTTTTCATCTAGAGGAAACCTTCACCTATGAAAAAGGCGTGGATCAAGGTGTGGTGGTGCTGCATCAGGTGATGCAGCAGCCTAAAATCCATTAACAGCTCAGCCCTTGACAGAGGCTTTCTTTATAAAGCACTGCCAAGGGCGCTTTTTTTTTGCTATATTTTTGAGATACAACCGTAATGCTTTTCATGGTAAAATGGGCATAATGAAAAGTAACAATATTCACACTAGAAAGGGGGCAGCAACTGTTAATTT
>DOKV01000114.1 GCA_003510765.1 Clostridiaceae bacterium
GCTTTTACAGGAGCCATCAAAGATGAAATCATGGACATCGAGACCTTGGCCTTGAAGCTCATTGAAAAGCTGTCTATTCATTATGGGCATCGGCTTATGGAACGGTATGGGCTAGAAGAGCTCAGTGACTCTTCTTTAGAGAACATGGATACCATCGCAAAAAAACGTGGATGCATCATTAAGGGTGGAGAAATCGATTATCAGCGTGTGGCGGTGATGCTTTTAGATGAGTTCAGAAGCGCAAAGTTGGGGAAAATTTCCTTGGAATGGCCAGAGGTCCATCATGATGCATGAGATCTTTGAAGGAAGTGTAACAGCGATAAAAGCCTATGTGAAGGACCATGAAGAGGAAATTCTAGAGGGGTTTAACACATGGTCTTCTTGGTTTGAGAAAGATGCCCGAAAGGCCGTTCAAGCTTTGGGGAAGAGCCTAGAGAAGGCACGGTCAAAAAGAGTAGAAGAGATTCTCCGAGTACAAAAGCTCTATGCAAATGATGCTGCTTATGGGGAAATCGTGTGCGGCGTAGATGAAGTGGGGAGAGGTCCTTTAGCGGGGCCCATTGTTGGTGCAGCGGTGATTTTACAGGATGGTTCATCTATAAGGGAAGAAATCCTTGGCATTGATGATTCAAAAAAGTTGTCTAAAAAGCGAAGAGAAGAATTGGCCAAGATCATTCAAGAAAAAGCGGTGAGTTATGCCATTTATGAGATGAGTAATGTAGACATCGACCGATTGGGCATAGCGTATTGTAATCATGAGGTTTTTCGGGGGGCTATTCGATTGCTTACGGTGAAGCCTCAGATAGTACTGTCCGATGGATATCTCATCAAAGAGTATACAGGGAAAAATGTTTCCCTCATCAAAGGAGACGCCAAAAGTGCTGCCATTGCCTGTGCGTCCATACTTGCGAAGGTGCACAGGGATCAGCTCATGGAAAGGCTTTCCGTCTTTTATCCAGCCTATGATTTTCAGCATAATGTGGGCTATGGCAGTGCTAGCCATTTGGCTGCGCTGGAAGAGTTTGGACCTACACCACTTCATCGGCGCACCTTCTTGACGAAAATTCTTGGTCCTAAAGAAGTGGAACGGTAGATGTTTAAGAAGAAACCTTTCGAACATAATGATTGAAAGAAATCATATAAATCGGGAGGTTTTTTCTATGGAACGAATGCTGTATGAGTCCGTTGATAGAGAGCGAAGACTTCAAGGAGCCCTGTCCATGGGAACCTTGAAAGAGAAGAGACGATATATGTTTGGTGCGAGAAAAGAGGAAGTGGTCTTAAGACTTCCCAAGGATCTGACTAGCACTAGCGGGTCTTATGTTCTCATTGGAGATCCAGATTATCCGCCTCTTCTTTATGATTTAGCTTCTCCGCCACTACTGCTGTATTATGAAGGACAAAAAGAACTGCTGGAAGGGTATACAGTGGGGGTGGTGGGAGCAAGAAAGGTCAGTGGCTATGGACGAAAAATTACAGCGATGATTTCAGCCATGCTGGCTAAAGAACAGTTCACGCTGATTAGTGGAGGGGCAAGAGGGGTGGATGGCATCGTCCATCAGGAGAGCTTAAACCATCAAGGGGGTTGTGTATGTGTCCTAGGTTGTGGACTCGATGTGGCCTATCCTAAAGAACATGAGAAGCTCTTTAGCGCCATCAAGGAAAAGGGGCTTCTTCTTTCAGAATATCCCATGGGGTTTCAGCCAGAGAAATGGACCTTTCCCATGCGGAATCGACTCATCGCGGCGCTCTCTAGAGAAATCGTTGTCACGGAGGCTTCTTCAAAGAGTGGCTCCTTGCATACGGCTACCTATGGAGAAGAAATGAATCGGTTGCTTCATGCAGTGCCCCATGAGGCGGAGCTGCCCCTTCACCAAGGAACCAATGAACTCATCGAGATGGGCGCACAGATCCTATATAATAGTAGGGATTTTTTGCGGGATATTTCTTTTCGGCAACGGCTTTATGAGGAAGCCTACGAAGCAAGAACAGGAAAGAAAGTACTTTATCGGCAGAAGGAAGAAGGATCAAGGCGGAGGTAAAAAGGATAGGTTTTGAGGATTTAGTAAGGTCATCAGCAAGTGCTTTTTGAAGATTCTTTTTGACAATTGGAAAATCATGGTATAGAATATGGAATTAATTCACAGATTCACTTATGCGGTGAATATTTGCCATAGAAAAATAATATCGTTATCATCTGCAAAGCATAAAGAAAAGATGATGTAGAAACAACAGATGAAACAATCAAGGAGAAGATATGAGTCAAAAATTAGTGATCGTTGAGTCCCCAGCTAAAGCCAAAACCATAAAGAAATATTTGGGTTCAGGATATACCGTTGAAGCTTCCATGGGACATATTCGTGACCTCCCCAAGAGTCAATTAGGTGTCAATGTAGAAGAGAATTTTGAACCAAAGTACATCACCATTCGAGGGAAAGGGGATTTACTGGCAAAATTAAGAAAAGCAGCCAAAAAAGCAGACCAAGTATACTTGGCCACTGACCCCGACCGTGAAGGAGAAGCCATTAGTTATCATTTGGCTCACATATTAAAACTTAATCCGGAAGAGAACATTCGCATCGAGTTTAATGAAATCACCAAAGAAGCAGTGAAAAAATCCATCAAGAATGCTCGTCCTGTGGACTTGAAGGTTTTTGATGCACAGCAAGCAAGAAGAGTGGTGGACAGATTAGTGGGGTATGAAATTAGTCCCATCCTGTGGAGAAATGTGAAATGGGGACTTAGTGCAGGTAGAGTGCAGTCTGTTGCTTTAAAGCTCATTTGTGATCGGGAAAAAGAAATCGACGCATTTGAATCCAAGGAATATTGGAGTATAGAGGCGGATTTATTAAAAGATAGAAAATCCATCAAAACCAAACTGACGCAGTATAAAAAGAAAAAAGTGGAGATCGCATCAGAAAAAGAAGCAAAAATCATGGAGAAAGAGCTGAAGCAAGGAGACTATGTGGTGTCCAGCGTCAAGAAGGGGACCAAGGTAAGGAATCCTTTGGCACCTTTTACCACCTCAACATTGCAGCAGGAAGCTTCCAAAAGACTAAATTATCAAACCCGAAGAACCATGAGCATTGCCCAGAAATTATATGAGGGTATGGATGTTAAAGGTCACGGTTCTGTGGGGCTCATCACTTATATGAGAACAGATTCCACAAGAATCTCAGATGAAGCCCAAGCTTCTGCAAAATCTTTTATTGAGGAGAAGTTTGGCAAAGCGTATTATCCCAACACCCCAAGAGTCTATAAGGGGAAGAAGAGTGCACAAGATGCCCATGAAGCCATCCGTCCTTCCAATGTACGCATCACTCCAGAAGTGATGAAAGACAGCGTAAAGTCTGAGGAGTATAAGCTCTACAAGCTTATTTGGGAGCGGTTTGTGGCTAGCCAAATGGCTTCTTGCAAACTAAACACCATAAGTCTTGAAGTGCTCAATGGCGACTATACATTTAGAGCCAGTGGCTCCTCTGTAGAGTTTGAAGGATTTATGAAACTTTATGATTATAAAACAGAGGAAGAGGAAGAAAACACGGCCATTCCAGAGCTGGATGAAAAAGAGGTGCTCAAAGAAAAAGAACTTCGTCTCAATCAACATTTCACGCAACCACCCGCAAGATATACTGAGGCAAGTTTTGTAAAGACCTTGGAGGAACTAGGGATTGGAAGACCATCCACCTATGCTCCTACCATATCAACGCTACTCAATAGACTTTATGTGGAAAGGGAGAAAAAGAGTCTTCTGCCCACAGATCTTGGTAAGATCGTCAATGATCTCATGAGTGAGTACTTTAAAGATATTGTGGATGTAGAATTTACTGCAGATATGGAGTCTAGGTTAGATTTGATCGAAGAAGGAAAAGAAACTTGGAAAGAAGTGGTGGGTAGTTTCTATAAACCGTTGAAGAAAGACATCGACTATGCAGAAAGCAAAGTGTCTAAAATCACCATTGAAGATGAAGTGTCTGACGAGATTTGTGAAAAGTGTGGAAAGCACTTTGTTATCAAAAATGGTCGTTTTGGTAAGTTCTTAGCTTGCTCGGGATATCCAGATTGTAAAAACACCAAAGCCATCGTAGAGCGCCTGGATGTCAAGTGCCCCACCTGTGAAGAGGGGGATGTGCTGGCTAGAAAGTCAAGAAAAGGCAAAAAGTTCTTTGGTTGTTCTAGATATCCAGACTGTAATTATGTGAGCTGGTATGAACCGGTGAAGGATCCTTGTCCCAAATGTCAAGGGCTCATGTACAAGCGGTATTCCAAAAAGGAAGGTGCGTATCTTCTTTGTGAAACAGAAGGATGCGGCCACAAGATAAAACTCGAAGAGAAAAAAGAAGATTAAGATCCTTTTTATCAGCAATCTATAGAAATATAGGTTGCTTTTTT
>DOKV01000113.1 GCA_003510765.1 Clostridiaceae bacterium
GAAAGACTAAAAAACGGTTTGTTTGGTGAAAACCCTGTTTTTGTACAAGTTCTCGCCATGTGTCCATTTTTGGCCGTGACCACCAGTGTTGAAAATGCATTGGGCATGGGCCTCTCAACCCTTGCGGTGCTGATTTTCTCCAATGCATTAATTTCAGCCGTCCGTAAATTTATTCCAAACAAAATTAGAATTCCTGCCTTCATCGTCATCATTGCAGGATTCGTGTCCATCATCGATTTGTTTCTTGCAGCTTATCTGCCAGACCTCTACAAATCTTTGGGACTCTTTATCCCACTGATCGTGGTAAATTGTATGATTCTTGGTAGAGCAGAAGCTTACGCCAGTAAGAACTCCGTTCTCCATTCCGTATACGACGCTCTGGGTATGGGATTAGGCTTTACCATGGCCCTATCCATCTTGGCATTCTTTAGGGAAATCCTTGGTGCAGGAACAGTCCTTGGCTTTCAAGTATTGCCACAAGCTTATGAGCCAGCAAACATCATGATTCTTGCGCCAGGAGCCTTCTTGACGCTAGGACTCATTATGGCTTTCATCAACAACAAGAACTTAAAGAAAGGCAAAGACCTTCTGAAAATTCATGACTGTGAAAGCTGTGGTATGGGCTGTGATATGCCAAAACCTGAAAAAATGAACATCAAACTGGATGCTGAAGCCATTCAGAAAGGAGGGACGAACTAATGGATTTAATGATCATTTTTATCAACGCCATGTTGGTGAACAACTTCGTACTCTCTAGATTTCTTGGGATCTGTGGGTTCCTAGGGGTTTCTAAAAAGAGGGATGCCTCCATTGGTATGGGCCTTGCGGTGCTATTTGTCATGTCCATTGCCTCCATTGGTACGTGGTCTGTTTATACCTTCTTACTAGAGCCCAATGGATTAGATTATTTAAAGACCGTGGCCTTTATTCTGGTCATTGCTGCCCTGGTTCAGTTTGTGGAAATGGTTGTGAAGAAGATGAGCCCAGCACTTTATGATGCCTTGGGGATCTTCCTCCCACTGATTACCACCAACTGCGCTGTACTAGGTGTCACTTTCCTTAATGTACAAGACAAACTCTCTCTCGGCGGAAGTCTTGTGAACGCCCTAGGTGCTGCCCTGGGATTCTTCCTAGCCATCGTGCTGATGGCCAGTATCCGAGAAAAACTTGACCGTGTTTCTTCCGTGCCAAGAGCTTTCCAAGGATTGCCCATCGCACTGATTACTGCAGGTCTTATGGCCATTTCATTCCTAGGATTTAAGGGATTAATATAGAAAGGGGGACAACAGTATGACACAAATCTTGATTCCCATAGCCATCATGGCTGGAATCGGTCTTGTTCTAGCCATACTTTTAGGCTATGCAGCCAATGTATTCGAAGTAAAACAAGACCCCAGAGTAGAAGAACTCATTCTGGTGCTCCCAGGCGTCAACTGTGGCGGCTGTGGATTTGCGGGATGTGAAGCCTACGCTAAAGGAGTAGCCCTTAATGGAGCAGATCCTACTCTTTGTACTGTAGGAGGACCTGTGGTGGCCAACCAGATTGGCGACATCATGGGGGTGAAAGTCAATGCACAAGAAATCATGGTGGCTTATGTGAAGTGTAATGGCGACTGTGAAAAAGCCAAGGACAAGTATGAGTACCATGGCATCATGGACTGCGTAAGTGCTTCAGCGCTTCCAGGTGGCGGCGCAAAATCTTGTACATACGGATGCCTAGGTCTTGGGACCTGCGTTGCCGTGTGCGACTTTGATGCCATTGTCATTCGTGATGGCATCGCCATCATCGACGAAAACAAGTGCACCAATTGCGGTGCTTGCGTCAAAGCTTGTCCAAAAAACATCATTGAGTCTGTGCCACTAAATTCCAGAGTTCGTGTGGCTTGTAACTCTCTAGATGGGGCCAGAGACATCATGCAAAACTGTGAAGTGGGCTGTATTGCTTGTAAGAAGTGTGAAAAGGCATGTGAATATGATGCCATTCACGTAAACAACAATTTGGCAAAAATCGACTACGACAAATGTACCCAGTGTAATGCCTGTGTGGAAGTTTGTCCCAAGTCTACCATTGAAAACCTATTGATGATTCACAAGGCAAAGCCTAAAGACATCACTGCTTAACACTCAAAAAGACTGGATCTATGAAACATGGATCCAGTCTTTTTTTATGGCGTACCACCAGCCTCGCTGGCCGCCTCCTGGCAAAGGATCTTCTTATAGAAAATAGAAGAAGCTGCAAGTCTAGAGACTTGCAGCTTCTATACGGTTTGGGGAAACCATAAGGCGTTACCAATGATATTTACAAAGGGTTATCTCTTCACGATGAGGGAAGTGCCCATACCACCACCAATGCAAAGGGTGGCCAAGCCATAGGTAGCTTCACGTCTTTTTAGCTCATGAAGAAGGGTCACAAGAATTCTTGCTCCAGATGCACCCACTGGATGACCAAGGGCAATGGCTCCACCATTGACATTGACCTTCAAAGGATTCCACTGTAGCTCTTTTCCCACCCCCAGGGCTTGCGCTGCAAAGGCTTCATTGGCTTCAATAAGATCCAGATCATCCACGGTTAAGCCTGCTTTTTGAAGGGCTGCTTTTGTGGCTGGGACAGGGCCCATCCCCATGATGCTAGGATCTACACCACCATTGCCATAGGACACGATGGTGGCCAAAGGAGTCAAGCCCAGTTCTTCTGCTTTTTCTTTGCTCATGACCACCAGTGCTGCTGCGCCATCGTTGATGCCTGAGGCATTTCCAGCGGTGACGGTACCATCTTTCTTAAAGGCAGGGCGTAGTTTACCAAGACCTTCTTTTGTTACGCCTTTTTTGGGATATTCATCTGTATCCACCACCACAGGATCACCTTTTCTTTGAGGAATCACCACAGGAACAATCTCTTCTTTGAAGTAGCCTGCCGCCATGGCTTTCTCTGCTTTATTCTGGCTTTCAGCAGCGAAGGCATCTTGTTCTTCTCTGGTGATGCCATACTTTTCAGCGATATTCTCTGCGGTGATGCCCATGTGATAGCCATTGAAGGCGTCGGTTAGGGCGTCATGAATCATGGTATCCACCATGGTATCATTGCCCATTCTGGAACCAAATCGCGCATTATTTAGCACATAAGGCGCTCTGGACATATTCTCTGTACCACCTACCACTACAATGTCATTGTCTCCAGCAAGAATGGTCTGAGCGGCCAAAGAAACCGTTCTTAGGCCAGAACCACAGAGCATGTTGATGGTGGTGGCTGGTACCTCTACTGGAATACCTGCCTTTACGGATACTTGCCTAGCTACACCTTGACCAAGACCTGCTTGTAAAATACAACCCAGGTATACTTCATTGACCTGTTCTGGTTTAATACCTGCTTGTACAATGGCTTCTTTCACTGCCACTACACCCAAGTCTACCGCATTGACGTTTTTAAACACCCCACCAAAACTTCCCACCGGTGTTCTTACTGCACTGACGATTACAACTTCTTTCATGTTGACCTCCCTAAATCTCTATAAATTGAATGCCACAAGAACGCAAGCGAGAAGCCGCCTCTGTGGAATCCTTTCTTTCTTCTCCATGATAACATGAAAGGTATTTCATGTATATGGAGTTTTATGCTTCGCCATCGCTGTGTACACCTTGAAAAAACCGTGTTAGGGGCCAAAACCCTTGGAACATGATGGTTTCATCATGTTTTCGTTTTCAAAAGAATTTTTCCTCTTAAAATATTTTACATTTTGTTCACGATTACAGAAGAATCTTTTCCTTCTCTCATAGCCCTTGAGCCTCAAGGTTTTCTCTATTCCATCTTGATTTTGTGTTATTCATTATTCTTTATTCTAGTATTAAATACCATTTAATACTTTATTTTTTACTCTTTGTTTGGTATAATACATTCATAAGGAGGTGCATACACTATGCATTGGATTTGGTTCATACTCGTTGTCTTTGTCGTTGCTTTAGACCTTGCCACCAGCAACATTCTTTTGTCTTGGCTGGGTCTTGGGTTCCTCGCAGCCTGGCTCCTAGGGTTCTATGTGGACTTTTGGGTACAAGCAGTGGTGGCTCTTCTCATTGGCCTCATAGCACTCTTTTATGGGAATCGACTTTCCAAAAAATATATTCGTAGGAATATCTCTACGGATCCGATTTTACTGGATAAGTATATCGGCCACTCCTTTGTGGCCGATCATGACATCACCCATCACGCTCAGCATAAAGTCAATGGGATTTATTGGCAGGTAAGAAACATCGGCCACCCTATAGAAGGTGGCCAGCGGTGCTTCATCATTGCCATTGAAGAAAACAAACTCATCATACGTAAGGAGGAAAACTAATATGCCATGGATGTTTATAACTGCCATACTATTACTTTTTGCACTACTAATTCTATTGACGTCAATCAAAGTGGTGAACACCGGTCAAGTCTTTGTCTTGGAGAGATTTGGACAATACTATAAAACCCTCAATCCAGGGTGGCATGTGATTCTACCCTTTGTAGATTATGTGCGCCGAAAGATCTCCATGAAGCAACAAATCTTAGACATTCAGCCCCAAACCGTCATCACCAAAGACAATGTCAACATCAGCGTTGACAATGTCATCTTCTATCAAGTACTAAACCCCAAAGATGCCGTCTACAACATCGAAAACTACGTTTCTGGAATCATGTACGCCACCATTACCAATATGAGAAATATCATTGGTGATATGTCCCTGGACGAAGTTCTTGCCGGGAGAGACCAAATCAACATGAAACTTCTCCACATTGTAGATGCCATCACCGATGCCTATGGAATCAAACTACTTTCGGTGGAGATCAAAAACATTCTTCCACCAGCAGAAATTCAAAATGCCATGGAAAAACAAATGAAAGCGGAGCGTGAAAAACGTGCTGCCATCCTCATTGCTGAAGGGGATCGAGAATCCAGCATCGCCAGAGCAGAAGGAGAGAAAAGAAGCAACATCCTCCGGGCCGAAGCAGAAAAAGAAAAGAACATCCGCTTAGCCGAAGGATTAAAAGAATCCCAACTTTTAGAGGCTGAAGGAAAAGCCAAAGCCATTGAAACTATAGCCAATGCGGAGGCTGAAGCCATCCGAAAGGTAAATACCTCCATCATTGAGTCTGGTACCGATGCAAGAATCATCGCTTTAAAACAAGTGGAAGCCCTGAAAGAACTTTCCCTAAACCCAGCCAACAAACTGATTTTACCTGTGGATGCCTTAAGCTCTTTGGGTAGCATTGCGGCCATGGCGGATGTCATTGGTGAGCAAAGGAAGTCCTAGCAAATCATTGGACAGAAGCCTTTAGTATGGGCTTTGGATAAAAAGAATGCTGAAAAATGGTATAGGTTCATCCTCCATGCTATGATATAGGTATAGGAACACCATTCAAGGAATCCTCCTACCAAAAATGGCATGGGGAGAACAAAGAGTGCTTTCATGGAGCAGCAGATCAAGAAGAAAAGGGGACAAATAATGATCTTTTTAGCGGTAATACTCATAATCATTGGATTAACCATGTTATTTGCACCAACATTATTTTGGAAACTCACAGAATCTTGGAAATCTGAAAACGCCTCTAGTCCATCAGACTTGTACAAAGTTGATGTGACATTTGGTGGGATTATGATGATCCTGGTGGGTTTGGCTGGCGTGCTGGCTGAGCTATTTTTAACCTAAAGAAGGCTCCTTAGGCCCATAGAAAAGAGAGTTGGGGTGAATCCTTTTTTCCATAAATAAGTATTAGTACATCTCTCAAACCGCGCTATATGCTCATCTATGGCGCGGTTCTATCTGTTATAATCAATTCAAAGATGTGACACAGCCAAGAGGAGGACGCATGATGAAAAAAGTATTAATTACCGGGGCCACGGGAGGCATTGGGGAAGCTTTGGCCACAGCCTTTGCAAAGGAAGGTTATGCTCTAATTCTTCTTTATGGGGGCAATCATAAAAAAGCTCAAGCCTTAAAAGAGCGCTTATTGCCTCTGGTGCCTGTTTCTATTCATGCCATAGATTTTACCCTGCTAGAAGAACTGGAAGATGGTTTACAGTCTCTAGTGGAGGAGAACCCTCCACTGGATGTCTTGGTTCATGCAGCAGGCTTTTCTCATCGAGGATTTTTCCATGAGCTGCAAGAGGTCGATTATCGAAGACTCTTTCAGATCAATGTGGATCCTCTGCATCCATTGATGAAGGCTTTTTTGCCAGGTATGCTCCAGGCGCAAAAAGGAAACATTTTATGCATTTCTTCCATTTGGGGCGCCAAAGCTGCATCCATGGAAGTGGCCTATGCCATGACCAAAGGTGCGGTGGAGCAGTTTACAAGAAGCCTCGCTTCCGAGCTTGCCTATATGGGCATCCGAGTCAACGCCATCGCCCCAGGAGGCGTAGCCACCAAGATGCTCCAAAATCTTTCTGAAGAAGAGCAATGGGTGTTCCAGGAAGATATTCCCATGGGTAGACTGGCAACGCCTGAAGAGATTGCAGAAATGGCTCTATTCTTAGTGGAAAAAGCGCCTTATATCACTGGACAAATTCTCACCATGGATGGGGGATATACCCTGTAAAAAAAGCCAAGAACCATCGGATGGATTCCGATCTTCTTGGCTTTTTTCTATGCTTCGTCATTACTCATAAGTTCATAGTGTTGGAATCGTATCTCAAAAAGAACACCATTGCCATGATTTTTCAGATCAAAGTTCAGCTCATGTTTTTCTAAGATGTTTCGAACGATGGAGAGTCCTAATCCGGAACTTCCCGCCTTCCGGTTACGTGAAGCATCTCGTTTGTAAAACTGTATCCATACCTTTTCCAAATCTTCTTCTGGCATATGTGCTGGGCTGTTTAAAAAGCTGAGAACCATCTGTCCAGGCGCTTCCTTCAAGGTAATCTTCAAGGAGGCCTCCTCCGTTAAATCTGTATAACTGATGGCGTTTTTTAAAATGTTTCGAAGTACGGTGGTAAATTTCACCACATCCACCATGACCCAAACTTCTTTCTCCATCTCCATGTGAAAAGTTAATTTTTGCCCATGATAGTCTAGGAATGGCTCTACACTTTTTTGTACGAGCTTTGAAAGGTGCACTTTCTCCAGATGCAGTGTAAAAGCCTCCGACTCCGTATAGGTGAGCTCAAGCATATCTTTCACCATGGTTTCCATATTTTTCGCTTCATCCAAAATAATGGTTAAATATTCTTCTTGAGCCTCTTCGTTGATGCCATCTAAGAGACCTTCTGCATACCCTTCTATGAGGGTAATGGGCGTTTTCAACTCATGGGAAATGTCTCTAATGAAATCCTTCCTTTGGGTTTCTAGTTGTTTACGCTTCTGAAGATCCGCTTCCAGTAGTTGGTTTTTCTCTTTGAGCTCCTCCAAGGCAGATTGTAAGTTTCTTGATAAGGTGGCTAAGCTACTGGACAAATCTCCAATTTCGTCCTTCTTCCCTTTAGGCAGGTCTACGGAGAAATTAAAGGTGGCCAATTCCTTCGCCGCTGCTATGAGCTTTCGAAGGGGCTTTGTCACCGTCACAGAGGTGGCATAGGACAACACAGCCACCACCAAAAATCCACCAAAAAAAACATACCCAAAGAAATTCTTAATGGTTCTTGCGGATTCATTAATGGGCACCATGGAACCTATGGAGATGGCATAGGAGTGATAATTGCCAATGTTCACTGCGCTTGCAGTCAGAAAATAATGAATGGTCCCATCACGCCTAGCATACTCCCTGGTGACAATGGCTTCTTCCTCTAGAAGCTTTGATGAAAGGGAAGGGTCTCTTAAAAGATCCTGGAAAAACTTTTGGATGATTTCCACATAATCTCCATCTAATTGGGTACCCCCATGGGCCATATACTGCAGTTGCCCATTTTGACCAAAAATAAACAGTCTGGTATTATTTTCTGTTTCAAAACCATTGATGGCCATGACCAAGGCTTCATTGGTATCGATGGTTTGGCTTCGAAAGGTCCTCAAATTCTCTTCTAAAGCCTGTTTTTTTGTTCGGGTATAAAAAGATTCAAAGGAGTAGGACATGAAGACCATGGAAAAGAGCAGGAGGATCCCCATTAAGAGGACCAAAATCAAGGTGAGTTTGTTGGCAATGGATTTAAACATCTGCCTTCACCTGGAAGCGATACCCAAAGCCTCGCACCGTTTCAATATACGCGGCAGCTTCTTGGAGTTTTTCTCGCAGTCTTTTGACACTGGTATCGATGGCTCTTAAATCCCCTTCATAATCATAACCCCATACCTTTTCCAGGATAAAATCCCTTTGAAGCACTTGATCCTTATGATGAACAAAGAGGAGAAGAAGAATCCATTCCTTTTTGGTGAGTAGAATTTCCTCTTCTCCCACAAAGACCCTTTGGGCCTCTTCTTGAATCCTCAGGAGGCCATAGGCTTTCTCCTTGGCCTCTTCCTCTTCTTGAGCCAATCTTAAAAAGAGGTTTCTGATTTTAAGCACCAGCACCTTTGGGGAAAATGGTTTTGCAATGAAGTCATCCGCACCCATTTCATAGGCTTTCATGAAATCCTCATCCATGGCTTTGGCTGTCAAATAAAAGACCCTGGTATCTTTCTTTTTTCGAAGCTCTTTGAGTAGGTCAAAACCATCCATAAAGGGCATCATGATGTCTAAAAGAATTAAGTCATAGTCCTTGGCAAGGGCCATGGACAGGCCTTCTTCTCCATGGGCTGCCAGGTCTACCATATAGCCTTCTTTGAGGAGGTAATCCCTTAATAGATCTCGTAATCTTTTCTCATCTTCCACAATGAGTATGGTTTTCTTCATCTCTTTTCACACCTTTAATTATTAGATATAGATTTTGTTCTTGTCGTCCTTGTCTCCCTTCATCTGGAGCACTTCTTTCACCAGCTCTTTGATGGCTGCATTCATGGCGTTGGGTTCCACTCGAGTCAAGCTCACACGAAGGACTTTTTTATCCTCTTGAAGGGTGAAGCCAGTCAAATCTCTAAACCGATAGCCCTTCACCTGCATGCTCTCCAACACCGTCTTCAGCTTAAATTCTTTGGGGAAATAGAGGCTGGCAGGTCAAGGGATGGATACTTTATCTCAGATGTTTGAGCTTATAATGAAAAGAAAAGGTTACTATGTTTTTTCCAACAAAGACTATATGAGTAGGATAAGGGGCGGTCACAACTTTATTCAAATAAGATTTTCAGATGAAGAGGTATATTCTCATGATGAT
>DOKV01000090.1 GCA_003510765.1 Clostridiaceae bacterium
TGGTTGTACCTGTTCTTTTTCTTCCATGGGTTTCTTCCTCTAATATCCAGATCGTATACCGGCTCAGATGACGTATACGAAGATTTTTCAGTATGTATTATAGAACAATATACCATGTTCTCCAGTGCCTTCGTTCTTTACACACTACAGATTCTGTTTTTAAAGATACAAAAAAGAAGATCGCTCTTGCAAACAATCTTCTTTCATTGGACTACTTCATTACGTGTACGTACGCCAAAATCCTTTATGATCTTTCTTTTCTTGCCTATTCCATCGGATGATCTCTTCCAGAAGTTCATAGGACAGATCCTTCTGCCAAGGAATGTGGAAAATCTCCTTTAAGAGCTTATAACCTTCTTTTTCTATGGCCTCTTGAAACTCCTTTAATGCGGGCTTTTCAGGAGCCACGGATAGATGTCCTTTGGATACACTAAAGCCTATGATAAAGGTACCATGATCCGTATACATGGGTTGATTCCACTTGATCTCTTCTTTTAAGGTGGGAAAGGTCTCTTTGATGTGGGCAAAAAGCGCTGCCATCCTTTGCCTCTTCTCTCCTTCTTCTATGGTGAGAAGATAGTCCTCAAAACGCTCCATGTGCAGTCCTCCTTACATAGGTAATCTTTCATACGCCATTTTCCTAATCATCTCTTCATGGGCAGGATACCTTTGTATCAACTCTTCTTGGGTAAAAAGTTTAAAGTCTTTGAAATCAAATCCCGGAATCACCGTGCAGCTCACCAGCGCATAGCCCTCTTCCACGGAAGAGCCGAAGATTTCTCCCGCTTTCACCAAGTGATGGAGCTTTTCTCCCTCCCCAAGGCCAAGCTTCGTCTGTTCATAGGTACCATCGGGCAAAATGGCGTGGACCGTTAACGAATCCCCGGCATGGTAAAACCAAAGTTCATCAGACACCAATTGGTGAAGGTGAGAAGGCCTTTCTTTGGTGAGTAAGAAATAGATGTTGGTATAGCATACGTGGGTTTCATCTTCTTCATCCACCACACGATCTGTTTGCCGATAGTAACCCCCTTCGGGATGAGGTAAAAGTTGTAGATCTTCAATCCATTGTTCTTTTGTTTTCATGTATCTCCTCCATGGTAGTAACCCTAGATCATCTCTTCCTTATAACTATAGCATTTCTGCTTCATTCTTCCATACTAAAATAATCCATAGCCGGAAGTTCTATGCCCCCACATCTTTTTACGGGGTTTTCACTTGATAGGTATAATGGAAATAATGCTCCTTGGCCTCAGGCTGAGGAAAGAAGATCCCACCGCCAAATCTCTCTTCATAGCCTTTCACATCTAGCTGAGAGTATGCTTCCACCTGGTATTTTGAGAAGGCCCTACTATCATAAGCCAATGGAGAAAGGGCCAAAAGCAGGTTCTGTGGTTTCAAACTAAAGATGTTCAGTTCTTCTCTGGCGCCCAGCATGGCCAGGTACGTTAAAATCACTTCATTGCCATAGGTGCCCACAGGTTCTAGCACATCTCTTACGTAGATGTCAAAAGCGACCTCTTTTACCTTGCCATCTTCCATAAAATACTTCAGCATTGGCACTTGCCGATGGGTCAGTTCCACGGTATAGACATGGGGTCTCTCTAGCTTTTTCCATTGACCTTCCTTGGTAAAGATAAAATCCGGATCTTCCCAATCCAGGTACTTTTGATAGTATCGGACATTTTCTGAAAACTCTCTTAAGGTCAAGTCCCCTCGATGAGGGGGCAGCGTTTGATAAAGCTGTACCAAGGCATGACTTCCAGAAAAGACAAGCACGCTTGCCAGCACAAGATTAAAGCGCAAAGATTTCCACTTTTGGGGATCTTCTTTGGGTAGATAGGAAAAATCAAACTTCTCCTCCCAAGAAAGCTCCCCACCGTCTCGAACCTTTTGATAGCTTCGATACATGAAGTACAAAGAAATCACCGGCATAAGAAAGCCGAGTCCACTTTTCAGTACTTCATAAGTGCGCGAAAAACCTTCCTCATAGGAAAGCTTTTCCCCTTGGTATGTGCGAAGGGTAAGACCCATGAGCCATTTTCCTAAGGTAGTGCCTACTTTTGATAGCAGCAAAGGCTCTAAAAACTGCATGAGGGCCACAGCAAAGACCAAATCAAAAAGATTCTCCAACAACCCATCATTGAGAATGATGTGCCCAAAGAGAAAAACGCGAAGAAGAAGTCCAGCAAATCCATAGGTGGCCAGATCGATCCCTCTGGCAAAAAACCTTCGTCCTGTATATTCATGAGTCATGCTTCTGGTTTTCTTTTCTTTATAGTAGATTTTCCCCGTATCTCGTTCTTTCTCTGCCAATAGACTTAGATACTTCTCTCCTTCTAGCTCTTGAAAAGAAGATACTTCTTTTTTCATCACTTGACAAACTTCTTTGGCATAAGCCAAAGCATTTTCTTCTTTTTCCAGCAGAGCGATACGCTCTGTCAAAAGCGCTTGTATAGATCTTTTTTCTGTGAAGATTTCTTGCACTTCTTCCACAGTAAATCCTACACTTCTCAGGAGCTTAATTTTATAAAGGGATGCCAGATCATCTTTGGTATACTCTCGATACCCATTGTCTCTCCGGTCTGGATGAAGGAGTCCTGCCTTTTCATAAAAGCGTATGGTAGACCTGTCCATCCCGGTTTGGGTTTCAACGTCTTTAATTTGCATAATCCACCTCTTTCTCTTTTCTAGTCTTATTGTAAACTATGAACAATGTCCACAGTCAATAAAATCCAGAAAATATAGTGCATTTCTCCTATTTCACAGGAACACCCCCCTCCTCATATGGACCATGAACGTTCACCTTTGGATCATTCGTCTCTTATCACTTCGGACTTCCCCCTTGTGAGCCTCCTCTTCTCTAGGCTGTTCCTTTAAAACCCATACTTCCCTTGATTTTCAATACTATACCACTTTTCACACCTTCTATGCCCCTTGGTCTCTCCTCAAGGATTTTCCAGATAACCCGAACATTCTTTTTGTATGCAAGGCTTTACGTTCTGCCTACCTCTCAAAAAAGCGATTGATATTCTGATAAAACAGCTATAATTAGCCATTCTAAGTTAAAAACACGAAAATAGAGAGTAAATAATTAAAAAACGTTTGACCTCTCTGTTCTCCTTTGGTATGATGAACTCGAGAATTAAATATTGAAGAACAACTCATATAATGTCCGAAAATATGGTTCGACAGTTTCTACAGAATGACCGTAAATCATTCTTCTATGAGTGAAAGTGTATCTAGGGTTCCATTCTCTTTTTCTAAAGAGAAGTTTGGTCCAAGCGATACAAACATCATTTGTATGTTACACCGATGGGAAAAAAGCCCGGACGGATAGGTTTCACTCACATGACAAGCCTATCCACCGAGCTCTATTTTTTTGCAATTATCCTTCATTTAAAGAGCTTTCTGGTATTCAAGGAGTGTTTTTTCAAAGATAATTCATCAAAATGCAATCATTAGGAGGCAACAACACATGAATGAGTTCTTTAAGTTAAAGGAACACAACACCACCGTTCGAACTGAAATTATCGCTGGTATTACTACTTTTGTCACTATGGCCTACATCTTGGTCGTTAATCCAGTGTACTTATCTGTAGCCGGCATGGACTTTAATGCTGTATTTATGGCTACTTGTATCTCCGCTGCCATTGGTACCTTGATCATGGGACTTTATGCAAAGCTTCCCTTTGCCCAAGCGCCTGGTATGGGACTTAATGCATTCTTTGCTTATACAGTAGTGGGTGCCTTAGGATATACCTGGGAAGCAGCCTTAGCTGCCGTTTTCCTTTCTGGTATTTTCTTTATCGTACTAACCATCACCGGTTTTAGAGAGACCATCGTCAAAGCCATCCCCAATGCGCTAAAGCATGCCATTGGTGCAGGTATTGGTCTTTTCATCGCCTTCATCGGGTTCCAAAACTCTGGCATCGTCGTAAACTCTGATGCAACCCTTGTAACCATTGGTGACTTCACACAGCCCACAGTACTTCTAGCAGTAATTGGTCTTGTGATCACAGCCATCCTCATGGCTAAAAAAGTTCGTGGTGGACTCCTTCTTGGGATCATCGCCACCACCATCGTGGGTATTCCCATGGGTGTCACAGACACCACCATGAGTAGCTTCTCCTTAAACATCATGCCTACCTTAGGGAAGGCTTTCAATCCTGGTTTTGCTCAGCTTTTCAACACGGAAAATGGTCTTGTGGCTATGCTAACCAGCGTATTTGTAGTCATCATTTCCTTCATGCTTGTGGACATGTTTGATACCATCGGTACCCTCATTGGTACTGGGGCAAAAGCAGGTATGCTGGACAAAGAAGGCAAACTACCCAACATGGACAAAGCCCTTATGGCTGATGCAGTAGCAACTTCTGCTGGTGCGCTACTTGGTACTTCCACAGTAACCACTTATGTAGAATCTGCTGCCGGTGTAGCCGAAGGTGGAAAGACTGGACTTACAGCTGTTACCACCGGTGTGCTATTCATCTTGGCTATTTTCCTAGCTCCTTTTGCTCTGATGGTACCAGCGGAAGCCACAGCGCCAGCGCTGATTGTCGTAGGTGTCCTCATGATGACCACCATCAAGAACATCAACTTTGATGACTTTGAAGATGCCCTTCCAGCCTTCTTCACCTTTGGGGTTATGGCCTTTACCTACAGCATCTCCAATGGTATTGCTGCTGGGCTCATCTTCTATCCCATCACAAAGCTTGCTGCTGGAAAGCCCAAAGAGATTCACCCACTGCTTTATTTCCTCTTTGTGGTCTTTGTCTTGAAGCTCGCCTTCTTACCTAGGTAATCCCTTAAAAAACCCTATATAGTGAAAACCCAGCGGATGCAAGTCTGCTGGGTTTTCCATTGGTGTAAAAATACCGTGTTTCATGGGCCATGATCAGAGCCCTTGGGACTTTTCCTGCAGGTTAGGAACGGGTAGATCCCCTTCTTCATTGTAGGTTCTTCATCGGTGGTTTATAATTGAAGTAATTTTCATCCAGATTACATGGACCTGGAAG
>DOKV01000089.1 GCA_003510765.1 Clostridiaceae bacterium
CCCATGACAAAACTACAAAAGAAACCCAATAGATTGATCCATGAAACCAGTCCCTATCTTCTTCAACATGCATATAATCCAGTGAATTGGTATGCCTTTTCCAAGGAAGCCTTTGATTTGGCCAAAAAAGAAGAGAAGCCTGTATTTCTTTCTATTGGGTATTCTTAGGACGGGAGAAATCCACATGTCATTGGTGCCACGTCATGGAAAAGGAGTCTTTTGAGGACACGGATGTGGCAGCATTTTTAAACGAGCATTTCATATCCATCAAAGTGGATAAGGAAGAAAGACCGGATCTTAATCATGTTTATATGGGGTTTTGCCAAGCCATGACAGGGCAAGGCGGTTGGCCTATGACGCTGATGTTGACAGAAGAGGAAGTACCTTTTTTTGCGGCCACCTACCTCCCCAAGGAAACCAAAGGCGAGACCATGGGCCTGTTAGAGATCCTTTATCGGATTCATAGTCTATGGCAGGAAGAAAGGGACAAGGTGAAAGCCTCTGCGTCCTATGCTTTGGATGTGGTGTCAACCTCTCTTCAAGAGAGAAGAGAGGGCGTGTTTACAAAAGATCTCTATGGAAACACCTTTGAGGCATTAAAAAACATCTTTGATGACAACTATGGCGGGTTTTATCAGGGGCAAAAATTTCCCCAAACCCACCACCTGTTTTATCTACTGAGGTATTATCATAGAACCAAAGAAGAAGAGGCCTTAGCCATGGTGGAGAAGAGCCTTCTGGCCATGTATAAAGGAGGGCTCTTTGATCATCTGGGTTATGGGTTTTCCAGGTATACCGTGGACCCAAGATGGCTTGTGCCTCATTTTGAGAAGATGCTCAGTGACAATGCCCTTCTTGTAAGGCTATATTTAGAAGCTTATGAAGTGACCAGGAAGCCTCTCTATAGGGAAGTGGCCAAGAAAACCTTGACGTACTTGTATGAGGTTATGGCCAGTCCTTTAGGTGGATTTTACACCGCCGAGGATGCAGACAGTGAAGGGGAGGAAGGGCGTTTTTATACCTTCACCAAAGAGGAACTCTTGACGCTGTTAGGGGAGAAAGATGGAGAGGGATTTGCCCAGTACTTTGGGCTCAGAGAAGTAGGCCCCTTCCAAGGAAAGAATATTTTGCATCGCTTTCATCATAGCATCACAGAGCTCTACGAAGATGAACCCAAGGAGCTTCCAAAGATCCGTGAAAAAGTCCTTCAGTATCGAGAACAGCGAGGAAGACCCTTTTTAGATGATAAACTTCTGGCCTCTTGCAATGGGCTTATGTTAGAAGCTTTGTGCAAAAGTCATCATGTGCTTCAAGGAAAAGAGAATCTTAAAAGAGCTGAAACCGTGTATGATTTTTTAATCGAAAAGATGATGGATGGGCAAGGGTTCTTGGCGGGGGCGTATGGACAAAAAAGAGGACAGCATGAAGCTTATGTGGATGGCTATGCAGCAGTGATTAATGGAGCCTTAAGCTACTATGAAGAAACCTTAGAGACAAAGGTCTTAGATACGGCAGTGTCCCTGGCCACCACCATGATCACGCAGTTTTATGATAGAGAGCGGAAGGTGTTTCTCATGAATGGACAAAGGCATGAAAAGCCCATCCTAGATGCAGAGGACATCCATGACGGGTCCATGGCTTCAGGACATGCGGAGGCTGTACGGGCCATGGGGAGACTCTATAGCATGACTGGCAAAGGGTGTTATAAGAGGATTTTAGAAGAAGTACTGGATACCTTTGCTGGAGAAATGAAGGGAAATCCTTTAGGCTTCACAGGGCTTCTCTTGTCTGGGCCACTATACCATGAGGGTCCTCGAGAACTGGTTTTGTCAGGAGCAAAAGAAGACAAAGAGATCCAGGAGATGCTGGCGATAGTTCACGACGCGTATGATCCCTACCGAACGGTGGTACTGCATGACCCCAAAGAAAAAGAAGCCTTTGGGCACCTTTTCTCTTTCCATCGGCCCATGGATAGGGAGAAACCCACGGCATACCTTTGTACCCACTTCACCTGTAGTGTTCCGCTCACCTCACTACAGCTCCTGCAGTCTCACTTAGAGGAGCTGTAAGTGTAGGGCATGAAAACTGCAAGATGCGTTGAAAAAGAAACCATCGCCTTAAGACCTTTCGTAGAACACTACGGAACCATGTGGTCTTAGGGTGATGGTTTTTAGTGTTGAAGAAGATTGTGTTGTCTATGAGCGGTCAAAAAGAGGGGCTACTCTGTGGGTAAGGGGATGAAAATAGGGTCCTCTAGGGTGATGAGAGGTCCTAAAGCCACTTCTACAGAGAGGGTTTTGGGAGGGCTGCCCTTAAGGGTAAAGCCAAAGAGGTGGTCTCCCCGAAGGGATTCGCTGGTGGTATGCAATACTTCACCCGCATCATTTGTGATGAAGGATATGGGGGGGAGGGCATAGGTCCCTTCTGTTTCAATGAAGAAGCTATAGCCATCTTCATGGCGTTCTAAGCTATGAAAACGAAGGCCGTAAGGATTCTCCTCCAAGAAGCCCTCTGCAAGGTTCAAGGTCAAAGGAGCTCGATCTTTTGGTACCATACTATAAGATTCTAGTACCAGGGTTCTGGTCTTTGGAGGGGAAAAATAGTTGTCTTGCATTCTCAGCCAAGTGATGTGCGTGCCATCTGGTAAATCTTGAAACATGGCGCCACTGGAGCCTAAAGGCATGGACACCCCATCCAGTTCTTTGGTGAAATGAAGCATCAGGTCCATGGTATTGTCGGATGGGAGGCGATAGGTGAGTTCTGAGCCTGTGGGAAAGAGGGTAAGTTCTTCAAAAAGGATCCGTTGTCCTTCTAGCATCACTTCTTGATCCATGGACAGGATTTTGGTGGGTTTGGGGTCTTGCAACGTCAGGTTGAACGCATAACGGTAGTATCCTAGGCTTCGTCTATGGGCTCCTTCATAGCCAAAGTGGTTTAAGGTCACCGTAAGCCCTAGGTTCCTGGGCATGGCCACTTCCACAAAGGAAATCAAAACCTCTGATAACACGCTCTCCAAGTCCTCGTATTCAAAGTCAAAACCACTGGCGCTTATGGTGTAGCCATGGTGAATCTTCTCTCCAGAATCAAGGTCTGTCATGGATTCTACCTGAATCATAAAGGAGCCTTCTGCTAGGTTGTCAGAAACCTTAGGTACTTCAAAAAAGAGGAGAAGATTCCTTTCATCAGAGATCACGTAGGGAAGGTTTAAGGGCATGTCCTTATGAAGACCTTTGAGGTTCACATACTGAATATGTTCATTTTCAATGGCGCTTTTTAAGGAGGTGTTATAAATCACCGATTCAGCGATGCGGCTTAAGAAGGGCACTTCATAAAGAGCCCTGGCAAAGGTTATGTTGGTGTTTAAAAGGAGAATGAAAAGAAAGCTCGCAGCAAAGGCTGGAAGGCCACCATAGAGGAGTCTCTTTTGGCGTTTTTCGTGCTTTAACCTTTTGTCTAACCGATCTAGGGAGAGATAGAGTTCTTTTGGATAGTCCTTGGCCTCTGCCAAGTCCTCTAAGAATTGTTGCTTCCTGGTATTCATAGGATTCGTGCTCCTTTCTCATCGGAAAGTTCTAGCTTCAAAAGCTTTAAGGCTTGTTTGGTCCAGGAGGCGATGGTTCCTTCTGGGGTGTCCAAGATTGAAGCAGTTTCTTTGATGGTTAGTTCTGCAAAGTACCTTAGGACAATCACTTGACGATGATGCTCTGGTAGAGTCTCCAGGGCCACTTTGGTGGAAATGGACACCACGGCATCTTCT
>DOKV01000146.1 GCA_003510765.1 Clostridiaceae bacterium
ACAGTAAGTTGACACGATCCTTTTAAAGGGTTGAAAAGCACAAATCCAGTGGAAATATTTTAATACCAATGGCCAAGATTGCCACTCCAAGAAAACGCCAAGGTATCTTCTTGAATTCTTTCATTCAAAAGGACGTCGTTTAGGGTTTTCAGCTCTTGGATCACTTGAAAAAGTTGGTCTCTGGAGAACTCTTTGTACCCTTCCATGGGACACCTCATTCCTACATATTTATCGTTAAACTCTTCTTTACTTAGCGTCTATAGATTCATCCTATCAGAAAAGAAATAGGTTGCATATGAGTTGTCTAAAAATTCAAACAAAAAGCGAGGTGATTCTAGCTTATTTTCTAGGAGGGTGAGGGTTTTTCATGGTCTGGAAGAATCTTCAGAGAGATAAGACTGGTTTTTTCAGGGAATTGGGAGTAGTATTCTCATAAGGGGTGAATAGTATGCGTGAATTAAATACCATTGAAGAAAAACTATTGGACCGAACGCTGTATCTCATTGGCAAGAGTGGCACTATGGATGTACCCGTAAGAGCTATAGTGAAAGAAGCAGGCGTAAATTTGGGCGCCATCAATTATTATTTTGATACCAAAGAAAACCTCATGGATCATGTGAAAGAATACTATCTGGATATCATTGAAAGCACCATAGCCCATTTGGTAGAGAATCATCGAACGCCGTTAGAAAAACTCCTGGGGTATGGCCATGATATTATGGCGTACTCTTTGAGGTATCCAGGGCTTCAAGTGCTGGCGAGAAATGCCCTGGAACATCAAGAAGAAGATCCTCTTTATAAGGAAATTGGATTGGCTTTAGGGAGAATGAATAGAGAACTAGACCAAGTGCTCAAGGCCTACTTATCCGTGGATGAAGAAGCCTATGCCATTAGAAAGATCATTTTCTTCTCTTCCTTGATTCATCCCTCAGAAGAGCATGCATTAGGTCGTAGGTACTTGATGCAGATCAAAGATCAGGGAAAACGGGATGTGTATTTAAAAACCCTTCTGTCCTCCATTAAGAATGGATAGTCTAAGAAAAATAGGAAGCACAGCATAGAGGTGCGGGGATTTTTTTGCAAAAAGAAAGATTCATGAAAGGGAGGCGCTATAGACCGATGCATTATGAGACACTGATCAAAAACTATAAACCCATGACACCAGAGGACCAGGTGATGAAAGGCAACATCATGGCCTATGTAGAAACCTTGGGCCTTGATGTGTTACATAGAAGGAGTTCCATGGCTCACATCACTGCGTCCACAGTGATTTTGAATCCATCCTTGGAGAAGATGCTCATGATTCACCATAAAATCTATGATACTTGGACCTGGCAAGGTGGGCATGCAGATGGAGAAGCAGATCTTCTTCATGTGGCTTTGAAGGAAGCAGAGGAAGAAACGGGTCTAAAGCGGGTATCAGTGATCCAAAGAAAAGGACAACCTCTTTATCGGTTGGATATTATGCCGGTGAAAGGCCATTGGAAGAAAGGCAGCTATGTTGCACCACATCTACACTTAAACGTTGCCTTTGTACTCACGGCCAAGGAAGAAGATGCCCTAAAGCTCAATAAAGAAGAAACCAGTGGCATCTTATGGGTACCCCTGGTAGAGGTGGAAGAAAGAGCCAAGGAGCCAGAGATTACCCCCATTTATTTTGCCCTCATTGAAGAAGCAAAGAACGAGAGAAGCGCCAGTGTCTAAGGCGCGTAGACTATAGCAAGGAGGCCCTTTTTCCACCGGTATGTGGGAAAAGGGCCTCCTTCATGAAGTGGTGGTGGGAAAGGGGGAGGACAGGCCTCCGTGGCGTTTATGCCATCGATGCCTGAGCACAAGGGCACGGAACACCTCATCTAATCCCAGGGCAATCCAGATGCCAGGAAGACCTAAGGCGAGGGGGAAAGTGAACAAGAAGGCGAAGCCCACCCCCATGCCCCACATGGAGAGGATGGAGATGTAGAAGGGAAAGTGTACATCTCCAGAAGCCCGAAGGGCATTGACAAAGATGAGGTTTTGGCTTCTTCCTGCTTCCACGAGAAAATTAAAGAGAAGAACGGTGCTGGCCAAAGCGATGATGTCTTCGTTCTTTGTGAGGAGAGTCAGTAGTGGGACCCGAAAGACCACCAAGAGGGTGCAGAAAAACATACTAACCAAAAAGGATAATTTGGCCGCAGAAAGGCCAAGGGCATGGGCTTTTTCATGCTCCTTTGCCCCCACATGCCAGCCCACTAAAATGGCAGTCCCTTGGCCTAGGGAGACGGCAAAGATGTAGACAAAGCTCACCAAGGTGTTGCTATAAGCATAAGCTGTGATGGCTTGGGGGCCCAGTCTTGTGATGAAGATCATCATGACGAATTTGGCCAGGTTATAGGAGATTTGCTCCCCAGCCGCAGGCGCGCCATAATAGAAAATCTTTGGCAAATGGTGTTGCAAGACTTTTGGGGTAAAGGTGATTGGATGATTCTTGAATCCTTTTTGATACACCAGATACAAAAGGATGCCAAGGCCCACGGTTCTACTTATGACCGTGGCATAGGCGGCTCCTTGAACACCTAATGAGGGGAATCCCAGGTGACCATAGATGAGTACATAATTTAAGATCACATTGAGAAGATTTAGGATCACGGAAACTTTCAAGGTGGTTTTGGTGAGGCCGTGGGATCGTAGATACATGGAGAACGTCATGGTGAGAAGGTGGAGAAACAAGAATCTACTGATGATGAGGAAGTAGTCCTTGGCAAAGAGAAGCATGTCTCCTTC
>DOKV01000211.1 GCA_003510765.1 Clostridiaceae bacterium
TTGATTTCAATGACGGCGTAGGTAAAGCTATGGGGGTCTAAAGCAAATTGCACATTGCAACCACCTTCGATGCCCACGGCATCGACGATTTTCAGCGAAGCCCGTCGTAGCATCTGGAGTTCTTGATCCGTTAAGGTCAAGGCTGGAGCCACCACCATGGAATCCCCTGTATGAATGCCCACAGGATCAATGTTTTCCATGCTACAGATGGCAATGGCATTGCCAAAACCATCTCTCATGGCTTCAAACTCAATTTCCTTCCACCCCCGGACACACTTCTCAAGAAGCACTTCATGAACACGACTTAGCTGAAGCCCTCGACGAACCACCTCCACCAAGGATTCCTCATCTTCACAAATGCCTCCTCCTGCACCCCCTAAAGTATACGCCGGCCGAACCACCACAGGATAGCCAAGGATCTCCCCTACCTTTTTGGCTTCTTCTATAGACTTCACCGTGACGCTCTCAATGACCGGTTCTCCAATTTTCTCCATGAGCTGCCTAAAAAGTTCTCGATCCTCACCTTTTTTGATGGCATCGATGGATGTGCCCAAAACCTCTATTTGGTACTTCTCCAAAATGCCTTGGTCGTGAAGCTCCAGGGCAAGATTCAGCGCCGTTTGCCCCCCCATCCCAGGCAAAAGGGCATCGGGCCGCTCCTTCTCTATGACCTTTAGCAGGTATGGCATGGTCAATGGCTCAATGTACACCCGATCCGCCATTTCTTCATCTGTCATGATGGTGGCGGGGTTTGCGTTGATGAGCACCACTTGAACGCCTTCTTCCCTAAGACTCTGACAAGCTTGAGCCCCTGCATAATCAAACTCTGCAGCTTGACCGATGACAATGGGACCCGACCCAATGACCAGGACCTTCCTTATGTGTTCCTTCTTTGGCATTACTTCCCCTCCATATCTTGGTAGAATGTCTCAAACAACCTCTTGGTGACTGCGTCTCCAGGGGATGCATCCAGCTGAAACTGCACTCCATACACCGGTAGCGTTTTATGCCTCATCCCCTCAATGGTATCATCTTGAAGACTCACATGGGTGATGTGAAAGGCTTCTTCTACATCCCAAGCCACATACCCATGATGCTGCTTGGTGGCGAAGATCTTCCCTGTGGCTTTCTCTAAGACAGGATGGTTTCCTCCGCGATGCCCATAGGGTAGTTTTTTTGTCTCCCCACCAAAGGCCTTACCTAGAAGCTGATGACCCAAGGAGAGCCCAAGGACGGGTTTCACCAAAGAGAGCCCTTTCACCACCCCGAGGATTTTTTCATACTCTTTAGGGTCTCCTGGTCCTTCTGAAAGAACTATGCCCTGAGGATGCACTGCCAGGAACTCTTCTAGGCTAGCGGTGCAAGGGAGTACCGTGACCTTGAGGTTTTGCTCTCTCAGCATCTTCAGCGTACTCTTCTTGATCCCCAAATCCATCACCGCCACATGGGGGCCTTCCCCCTCTAGGGTGTAGCGCTCCTTGGTGGTCACCTCATAGGCCAAGGCTTCTTTATGATCTTTATGAAACACCCTCTCCATGTCTTTTTTGGTGAGCAGTCTCTTGGTAAGCACCCCTTTTTGAGGGCCTTCTTCCCGTAGTATTTTTGCCAAGGCCCGAGTATCCACCCCTTGAATCCCTGGAATTTTTTCATGGGCAAGATAGCTGGCCAAATCCATTTCACAGCGAAAACCTCCAGGGGATTTCTCCACTTCTTTCACCACCACGCAAGCAGCCGTAGCCCCACTACTTTCAAAATCTTCCAGATGAATGCCCCCATTGCCAATGAGTGGAAAGGTGAACACCACCATCTGTCCTTTGTAAGAAGGATTGGTGAGGATCTGTCCATGGCCACTCATGGCCGTTTGAAACACCACCTCTCCTGAAGCTTCGCCATCATAGCCAAAGGCCGTACCCTTAAATATCTTCCCGTTTTCTAGCTGTAGATATTTTTCCATGATTTCCTCCTACACCGCAACCCTGCTCCCAGGTTTTACCAAGGGAATGCCTTCTTTACACACGGGACAAGCACCTTCTTCATGGACCACAAAGTCTAAGTGGATGGCGCTATAGACAGGAAGATCTTCAAAGACCCCAGGGCCTCGTCGATCCACCAAGGACGCTACCCCTACAACCTTTGCCCCCAAGTGCTCCAGCAATTGCCAAGTTTCTTTGGTCGATTTCCCCGTGGTGATGACATCCTCTGCAATGAGGACCTTTTCCCCTGGTTCTATGGTGAATCCACGGCGAAGCTTCATCTCTCCTTCATGACGCTCTGTAAAAAGCGCCTCCACTTGAAGCTGCCTTGCCAGTTCATAGGCCACAATGATGCCGCCCATGGCGGGACCCACCACCTTTGTGATGCCGAACCCTTGAAGCGCCAAAACTACCCCCGCCATGGCCTCCTCTGCCTTCTTTGGGTGCTGAAACACCTTGGCGCATTGCACGTACTGTGCGCTGTGCTTGCCCGAAGACAAGAGAAAATGTCCTGTTAAAAATGCACCGGTTTCTTCTAAAATGGTCAATACCTCTTTGTTCATTATTTCTTCCTCCCCTATGGTATCTCGTCTTTACACAATGCCTCGGATCTCTTCTATTTGATGCAGTCCTTCTTGTTCACAATAGGCCAGAAGGCCTTCAATGACCTCTTGACCAAGCCGTGGATTCACAAAGTGGCCGGTGCCCAGCTGCACCGCTGTGGCCCCCACCATGAGAAAAGCAAGGACGTCCTCCGTATCCATAATTCCCCCAAGACG
>DOKV01000185.1 GCA_003510765.1 Clostridiaceae bacterium
AGAAGGTAAAAGACAACATTTCCAGTGCCTACCATATCATCTTGATGGATGAACATCGGGTAAAACTAAAACTAAGATCCTTAGATTATTAGGAAGGTGGGGCCTTCCTTTTTTCTTTTCTCCAACTATTTCTGGGGTGGCTGCATAAACTTTATCAAGGAGTCCATAATGCTTCTATCAAAGAATGATAAAGGAGGAAAAATGATGTTCAATAACAAGAAAGGGTTCTCTTTGGTGGAGCTACTCATTGTCCTGGGGATTTCTGCAATCCTCATGGCCATGTCTGCACCTAAGTATCAAGGCATGGTGGAGAAAGCCCAAGATTTAGAGCAAAGGTCTTATGTGCGAGAAGCGCTAAATTATGTGGATGTACATAATTTAGAGTGCCCTGTGGACAAAAGAATTTCGGACACCGTGAGTCTACCCAATGTGCCCTTCCTAGGAGAGGAGGAAGTCTATCAAAAACTCATGGGAAAACTTGTGGCTCCCTATGACACAGCAACCATAGGGGTCCTTCGGGTGGCTGTGGAGACTGGCGTTAGGCCTTCCTTGCCCAAAGAAGGAACGCCCTAATGATGTCCTTCATCCTTCGCCTGGGGTGTCCCTTCTTGGGGGCTTTTCTAGGACACTGGTTTTTACGTCCAGAGGAAAAGGGTCTAGGGAAGGATGTGATCGGCTATCCGGTGCTTCTATTTTTGGTAGCCATGGTCTTTGACTTGGAGCTAAAGGTGCTGCTTTTTGCCAGCATACTCTTGTCAGGGGTCATCACCGATGGCCGCAGTGGAAGGATTTATCATGGCACCTTGTACTTACTACTACCCCTATCTCTCGTGCTTTTTTATGAAGAAAGCAGCTACATCTCTGGGCTCTTTATGTGCTTGGTCCCTTTGTATAAGAGATCCAAGAAGTGCCAGTTTTATATTGGCGAAGGAGATGTCTATGTACTGCTTTTTCTCTCCATGGCTTTTGGGCGGAATGTATTCTTTACACTATTTTATGCTTCCTGCCTAGGTCTCCTCTTTTCACTGAAAAAAGGTAGAAAGGAAATTTACTTTATGCCCTTTCTATTTCTAGGATTCTTGTTGTCTCAGATTGAGAGACTACAAAGCATACTAGGCTTTTCCTGAAGGATTGGAAAGTTGTGAAGGTTCTCTTTTATGAACCTCTCAAATGCAACACAATTCCTTCAAAATGTGTTTGACTTTGTGAAGAGGGATGTCTATAATTAAGTTTAATTAAAAAATGCGTAACTCGTATATGCCCTTAATAAGGTGGGGCGTTTCTACCGGAAGCCAATGTAATTTCCGTCTATGAGTGATGAAGGTGCTTTCTTTGCATACCCTTGTCACCATGGTGATTTTGGGTATGCTTTTTTTATTGAAGGAGGAGACCATGGGAAAAATTCTAAAGACCGCCTATACTTTTGACGACGTACTACTGGTACCCAATAAGTCCGAGGTATTGCCTAAGGATGTGGAGACAAGAACCAAGCTCACCAAGGGGCTCTGGCTAAACATTCCACTCATGAGTGCCAGCATGGATACCGTGACAGAATCCACCATGGCCATTGCCATGGCCAGAGAAGGGGGGATTGGGATCATTCATAAGAACATGTCCATAGAGGCCCAAGCCCATGAGGTGGACATCGTGAAAAGACAAGAAAATGGCGTCATTGTGAATCCTTTTTTCTTGACCAAAGAGAAAAGTGTCAAAGAAGCCAAGGCTCTCATGGGTCGCTACCGCATCAGTGGCGTGCCTATTACAGAAGAAGGAAAGCTTGTGGGCATTGTCACCAATAGAGACTTGGTCTTTGAGTTTGATGAGGAGAAGTCCATAGATGAGGTGATGACCAAGGAAAACCTCATCACCGCATTAGAAGGCACCACCATAGAAGAAGCCAAAGAGATTCTCAAGACCCATAAGATTGAGAAGCTCCCCTTGGTGGATGGGGAAAACAATCTCAAAGGACTCATCACCATCAAAGACATCGAAAAGACCAGACGCTTTCCCCATGCAGCCAAAGACCAAAGAGGCAGACTTCTTTGTGGCGCAGGGGTGGGTGTCACCAAGGATATGATGGAACGTGTATCTGCCCTGGTTCAAGCGGGAGTAGACGTGGTGGTCCTGGATACAGCCCATGGACACTCTGAAGGGGTCATGGAAGGTGTAAAGAAGATCAAGAGCGTCTATCCGGATTTTCCTGTGGTGGCGGGAAATGTGGCCACGGCAAAAGGAGCCAAAGATTTGGCGGAGGCTGGCGCAGATGCGGTGAAGGTGGGCATAGGACCAGGGTCCATCTGTACCACCAGAGTGGTTTCTGGCGTTGGTGTGCCCCAGCTCACCGCAGTGATGGACTGTGTGGAAGCGTTGAAAGGGACTGGGGTTCCAGTCATTGCCGATGGCGGCATCAAGTACTCTGGAGATATTGTGAAGGCACTAGCTGCGGGGGCTTCTTGCGCCATGCTGGGCTCCATCTTGGCCGGGTGTGAAGAATCCCCTGGAGAAATGGAAATCTATCAAGGAAGAAGCTATAAAGTGTATCGGGGCATGGGGTCTTTGACCTCCATGAACAAAGGATCCAGTGATCGCTACTTCCAAGAGAACCAAAAGAAGATGGTGCCTGAAGGAGTAGAAGGAAGAGTGGCCTATAAGGGACCTGTGGCGGATACCATTTACCAATTGGTAGGCGGCATTCGTTCTGGTATGGGGTACTTAGGATCCAAGGATTTGGCCACCCTTTATGAAACAGCGACCTTTGTGGTACAAACGGCCAATGGACTAAAAGAAAGCCATCCCCATGACATCTACATCACCAAAGAAGCCCCCAATTATAGCAATAAAGAAAGTTAGGAGAGTATACATGGAAAATCGTATGATTTTGGTCCTGGATTTCGGTGGCCAATATAACCAGCTCATCACAAGGAGAGTCCGAGAGGCTGGGGTTTATTCAGAGCTTCTATCCGCCAAGACCCCTATAGCAGAGATTAAAAAGAAAAATCCCTTGGGGATCATTTTAACGGGAGGCCCAAATTCCGTGTATGATGAAGGATCCATGAGCATTTCAGAAGAAATCTTTCAGCTGGGGGTGCCAGTTCTGGGGATTTGCTATGGACACCAACTCATGACCCATAAGCTGGGTGGTAAAGTGGCCACCGGCACCATCAAAGAGTATGGCAAATCAGACATTGCCCTATTAGAAGGGGCGAGACTTTTTCAAGGGTTACCCAAGGAGTCTGTGGTGTGGATGAGTCACCAAGATGAGGTTGTGGCAGTGCCAGAAGGCTTTCAGGTCACAGCTAAAACCAAAGACTGCGCCGTAGCAGCCATGGAAAATGTAAAAAAAGGTCTTTACGGCCTGCAGTTTCATCCAGAGGTGGTCCATTCAGTCCTAGGGAAAGAGATGCTCTCAAACTTCATCCATGGGGTTTGTCAGGCAGAGAAGACCTGGGTCATGAAGGATTTTGCCAAGGAGAAGATTGAAGAAATCAAAGACAAGGTACAAGGGAAGAAAGTGCTATGTGCTTTGTCCGGGGGCGTGGATTCTTCCGTAGCCGCTGTACTGGTTCATAAAGCCATTGGCAATGACCTCACTTGTATTTTTGTAGACCATGGTCTTCTTCGAAAAAATGAAGGAGACGAGGTGGAGAAAATCTTTAGAGAGCGCTTCCAGATGAATCTCATCCGGGTGAATGCCAAAGATCGATTCCTTGGGAAGCTCCAAGGGGTAGAGGATCCAGAAAGAAAAAGAAAGATCATCGGAGAAGAATTCATCCGCGTCTTTGAAGAAGAATCTAATAAACTGGGCAAAATTGATTATTTGGTCCAAGGAACCATCTATCCCGATGTGGTGGAGTCTGGTACCGAGACCAGCCAAGTGATCAAAAGTCACCACAATGTGGGGGGACTCCCAGAGGACATTGAGTTTGAACTCATTGAACCCCTAAGGGATCTCTTTAAAGATGAAGTGAGAGTTCTAGGAGAGGCCATTGGCATTCCCCATGATCTTGTGTATCGTCAGCCTTTTCCTGGACCAGGCCTAGGCATTCGTGTGCTGGGTGAAGTGACGGAAGAGAAGCTTCACATTGTACGAGAAGCAGACCACATCTTTAGAGATGAGGTGAAGAAGCATGGATTAGACGAGACCATTTGGCAATACTTTGCTGCGCTACCCAATGTAAAAAGTGTTGGGGTTATGGGAGATGGCAGAACTTATTCTCATCTCATCGCCCTTAGAGCAGTGAATTCCACCGATGGTATGACTTCTGAGTGGTCTAGAATACCCTATGAGGTGCTGGATGCTGTGTCTAGAAGAATCGTCAATGAAGTCCCTGGGGTCAATCGCATCGTCTATGACGTCACCTCAAAGCCACCTTCAACCATAGAGTGGGA
>DOKV01000137.1 GCA_003510765.1 Clostridiaceae bacterium
CTTAGCCGGCGGTTTTGATTGAAAACTTCTAAGAAAGAAACGAAGTTTTGAAAAGACTCTTTTCTTATTTTTCCAGAAGGCTGTATAATGAGGGTAGAAGAAGGCTGAAGGCAGAGGTTGATTTTGGCCATAGGAGGGAGAGGTGGCTCACAAGATGCAATGGTTTCCTAAGCACAAAAGAAGACTATCCATGCACCATAGAATCCTTGTGGTCCACGGACTTTTCTCAGGATATATGCTGTCCTTTCTATTTGAAGGTCGTGTGCTCTATGCACTGTTGGCCCAATATGAGCTGTCCTTTTCCACGTTGATTTTTGGGGCCATTGGGGCCAATTTTCTGGGGATGTTACTATGCCCTTTTTTCTTGGCTTCTAGAAAAGAGGTGAAAAAGCTCTATCTAGGGTCTTTAGGATTTTATGTGGTGCTTCTTCCGATGTTTTTCTTTCCTCCCAATGCCCTATGGCTTCCGTTCATTCTTGTAGCCTCCTTCCTTGCCGGAGGGCTGGTGTCTGGATGGGGCTTCTTTTTAAGGGATACGGTGCCAAAGAAAGACCGCATGAAGGTCCTTTGTGATCTTTTAATCTTAAGCAATCTGGTGATGCTTCTCTTAAATGTCAGTGCAGTGTTTATCTCACCTGTGGCCTCTCTTTTGGTGTCCATGGGGCTGCTACTCTTGGCTTTATACCTGAGCAATGGGTTAGAGGTGGAGGAGTCCCTTGGGGCAGTCCAAGGGAAGGTCAACGGGGAAGGGAAAAGTCCTCTGTTTCCCTTGGTGTATTTGATTCTTTTTATCACCTTGATCACCGTGAACTCTGGGCTCATGTATCAGGTGGTGGTCCCCTCTTTTGCCCATCTAGATACCCTCACCAGCTGGTACTTTGCGGTGCCCTATATGGGTGCACTGCTCTTTCTTCGGTTTTTACCCAAGGGTCTTTTTCTCAAAGACTTTTTGTATGTGGCCGTGGCCATGATGGGCCTCTCCTTTGTGGCTTTCATGATGACAGAGCCCACGGTGCGGGGGTATTTCCTGGTGAATACCTTGATGCTTGGCTCCTTTGGGATCTTTGATCTCTTTTGGTGGAGTATCTTGGGAGAAATGCTGGAGCTTCAAGAAAATCCTTCAAGAATCTTTGGCTTTGGTCTGGCGGCCAATCTACTGGGCATCTTTTTGGGCGGGAGTCTTGGGGTCTTCTTTATGGCTCGTGGAGAAGCCAAAGAACAGGGCCCAGTGTTGGCCCTAGGGGTGGTTTTTGTGAGTCTTGGATTTCTTCCTTTTTTGCATCGGCAGCTGCGCAATGTATTAAAGGATCATGCCTTCTTACAAGCTTTTGCCACCTTAACCACAGGGGAGCAAGAGTCCCAAGGGGACAAGTTGAAGAAGCTTGGTGCCCTGTCAGAGAGAGAAAGCCAAGTGGCTATGCTGCTCCTCAAAGGAAAAACCTACAAAAATATTGGTCTGGAGCTTTCCATAAGTGAAAATACGGTGAAGTATTATGTGAAAAACATTTATGCAAAGTTTGAGATTCAAAGTCGTGCAGAACTCATCAGTCTCATGGAGTCTGCCAAAGGATAAACAGGGCCACAAGAACTGAAAAACCAGGTGTAAAGCGTCCTACCCTAAAGAGGTAGGCGCTTTTTTTGTCCTTTTACCCCCTTCGGGTGAAGTGGAATCTTCCCATGTATTCTAGAATAAACGTAGATGAATGTAGAAGGAGGAGAGATGGGTGGCACGCATGAAAAGAAAAGAGAAACTGCTTTTTTTAGGACTCTTTCTTTGCTTCTTTGGCTTCCTTAGCAGTTTCTTCTTCCTTCAAAACTGGCAGAGGTTGGGTGAACAAGTACTCCTAGGCTTTCTTTTCCTAGGGACGCTTCTATTCCTCTACTTTTTTCTCCATACCCTGCAGGAAAAAAAGAGCGCGAAAGTGATCATCGAGAATGCGCTGTTGTCCTTTCAAGCAGCTTACAGTGGCGAGGAGGAAGAAAAAAACCAAGAGAAGAATCGTATTTTCATCTCCTCCTTTGGGCTTCTTCTCCCAGATGAAATCATCCAGTTCAATCAAAAAGAAATCTGGCTTCGTCACGTGATCATCAAAGAAGGTACCATGGCTTTTGTCTATGGACGAGAAAACCAGTTGAAGAAAACCAAAGTATTATGTCCCCTGATGTGCCAAGAGGCCTTGACAGAAATGGCCCAGCAGTTGCACTTTGATACCGGGGCGAAAATCACCTTCCTTTGAGAAGGCGCTTGACTCAGTAGATTTTTCCTAAGAAGGGCTCGAAACTCCTATAGTCCCCTATAGTTTCGTGAACGCTCCTTACCCATTTGATGAGCCCTTCTTCATGATCGTCATAGGTTACAAGGAGCAGCCTAAAGACAGGAACTAAAAGAGAGAGACCCTAGAGAGGAGGTAGGAACCATGACGTGGCTAGGCATGAAAAAGAAGTTTTTTGATCTGCTGTTTTTCTTCTTGGGCCTGATCCTCATCTTCTTAGGCATGGGCCATGTGGCGCTATTTGCCATAGGAGAGACCGTGACGGCAGAAGTTTATGAAGTAGCCCAGCAAGCCATGGTCCAAAATGATGCTTCCACCAGGAATCCTTCACGATATACCCTTTCTTATAGGTTTACCGTGGAAGGGTCATCCTATAGTGGTCATGTCACCAGAGTCTTTGAAGGAGGCAGTCATAGGAGAAGCACCCTAAAGGTGCGCTACTTGCCCTTTTGGCCCCATGTGAATCATGAGGATCAAGGAGGCGTAGATCTCCAAGGACTCCTGTCCATGGGGGTGGGCATCCTGGTGATCTTCTTTGCCTTGAGAGGGGAAATCATCTCCCTTGTGCAGCATCGAAGAGGCTATTCCTAGCCTTTAGATAAAAATTCCCAAAGAAAAAGGAGCGTGTTTTCAATGAAAAAGGGGAATTATGGTATTTCTTTCACCGCCATCGCCATCATCGCATTTGTCTTTGTACTCCTTCGACAGCCGCAATCGGTACTACTTGTAGCAGGGTTTGCCCTGTTGGCAGAGCGAGATCCTTGGCTCAATCGTCAGGTGATTCAAGCGCTACTTCTTACCATGGCTTATTATGGAGGACTCTTGGTCCTGGAAGTGGTTTTTGGGGGGCTGTCAGATTTTCTAGGATGGGTGGATGCCTATCGTGCCCAAGCCAACCTGGTTAGAGTGGTGAGTGTACTGCAAGATTTACTGTTCATTGGGCTTCTTGTGCTGGTGATCATGGCTCTTTTAAAGGTCATGAAAGGACAAGATGCCAATGTACCGTTCTTAGGCAGCCTTATCCAAGGAGATGTCCCTTCTCGGGGGCAAAGAGCGCCAGAAGGCCAAGGGTCAGTAACCCCAAGAAATGCCCCGGAAAAGCCCTATGAGCCTGTTAAGCAAACACCACCGCCACCACCAAGGGCTCCTGAGCCTGTGCAAGAGGTAGCCCCTCCACCCACAGCTGTGCCTGTAGTGGAAGGACCCAAAGAGCCCGAGGTGAAACGGTGTCCTGCTTGCCATAGCCCAGTACAAGAAGGGTTGAAATTCTGCACTGAGTGTGGAGAAAAAATCCTCTAAGTAGGAAAGGAGAATGAAGTATGTTTTGTGAAAATTGCGGAGCAAAAATGCCCGATAACGCCAAGTTTTGTGGAGGTTGTGGACAACGGGTGGGTGAGCCTTTGAAGGGTTCAGCACCAGTGGCCCCGCCGCCACCCCAGGAGCAGCGTGCTTATACGCCCCCTCCAGCACCACCTCAGCAAAATCCATTTCGAGAAGAAAGAAGAGATGCCAATCCTTCAGCCTATGCCATGGGCGCACTGAGTGCACCGTTAACCATGGGGCAGTACTTGGTGATGTTCCTACTTATGGGCATCCCGTTGGTGGGCTTGATCCTCTTACTCATGTGGGCCTTTGGCAGCAATGCCAACATCAACAAGAAGAACTTTGCCAGAGCTTCTTTGGTGCTGTCCCTCATTGCCATAGTCCTATGGGTGGCTATTGGCGGCATCATCGTTAGCCTCTTTATGGATGCCTTCAGGGGAGGTTACTACTATTAAGGATCTCCAGTGGCTTAGATGTACCCGGTTCAAATCCGGGTGGCGCCTCCACAAAAAAAGCGATTAACATCTTTTTAAGAGATGTTAATCGCTTTTTTAGTTTCATGAAAAACTCTAATTATGTGCTTTGAAGTAGTTTTCTAAAAAAAATGTTTCCTGCAAAATAAATTGATCCGATGATTATTATGGAAAAGGGGATGAATAATTGCTGACTCAAATTTCCAATAGGCGCTAGGAAGGCTAAAGAGACTATATAGCTAATTAGAAATAGTCCTGTGTAAAAACTAAAATTAAAGAAGATGAAAAATCGTATGCTTGGTTTGTCACTTTTATAGTAGGTCATAATCAGATAAGCCAAAGAAAGAAGAATTAGCAAAACTTCTGAAGAACTGGTGATTAAGGAAATAGTTAAGAGGACCTCTATCTGGATCTTTTCTAATCCTGTGGTTAGAATATTATCCTCAATAAATCGAGTTCGAAATACTTCAAAAGAAATGTAGAACGTGTTTATAAGCATAAAAAGTACTGCGCATAATCTTAAAAATGTATGCTGTTTGAAATTTGATTTTATATGCTCCATGTTTAGACTCCTTCCATATATATTTAAAATGTACAAGGCACCAAATCATTCTGAGTTTTCGCGGTTTAGAACAATTATCTTAAAACCATTAAAAATATAGAGACTAAAAACGAGCATAATACCAAGGGTAAGAATTGCTATTAATTTACTTCTTAGGTCTGGAATGAACATCACTAAAAAATAGATAAGTAGGGAGAATGGGAAACTCATCTTGTGCCACCAAGATTGCTTAATTTCGAGAATATCACCTTTTTCAACGTCGACCTTTTTACTTTTAAGTCCAAATTGAGTAACTTGAATATAATTGTGTTCATCATGTAGCTGGATTTCAAGACTCCGCTTTTCATTAATACTGGCCACTTTCTTATCGTTGATTTTTATCTGGATTCCTGAAGCTGTGCCACTCCATCCGGTGTTACGTTTTATTGTTATCGACATAAAATCTCCTCCACTAAAAAATAGAATTATAAAGGTTTTTCTTTTTTATTATAAAATTAATAAGTATATTTAAACTATAATCCAAATTCCAGCATCGATTAAATATCTCAGATCAAATCCATCCAAGAATGGGTTTAATACGCTATCCTCATTCTTGTCTAGAAAGGTCTCAAGGGATATTGTATAAAGAGATAGGTTAATGAAAAGACAAGTACAATTACAGCTGGTTTCTTGGTAACCTTCATGATGATCTTCTCTGCATAACTTTTTTTTAATGGAAAGCTATGAGCCTTTTAGGATTGCATAGACTAATTAGAATTCAAATGTGGTTGGCTCAATTATAGCAAATATTAAGATAATATTCGAATTAACGTTGAAAGAAAGGACTCTAGGGGGGGATATAGTTTAACTTATCGTTTTAGGAGGTATGTTATATAGAAAAACGAATTTTAGAAAAACTTAGAAAAGAAGTAGAAAGAACATTAATGGATTAATGTTCTTTCTCTTTAAGTATTATGCCAATTCTTCTTTCTTATCAAATATTTTTGATGATTTATTGAGTATAATAAAGATAGTTATAAGTCCTGCGGCTATAAGTATATGTCCCATACCCCCTACTCCACTCAAAGACTTATCTAATGCTCTGCTTATTTCCGTTCCAAGAGTTTCTGTTATTCCCCTTATTAGGAATACCCCTATTGTTATAATTAAGCCAAGATTGTATGTTATATTAAAGACTTTAAACCCTTTAAATGTACTCATATGAAGTTTGCTTTCAAGCAGTCCAAGTATCAAGAAAAAAGCCATACCAAGCATTAATGTATGAACATGTATATAGGCTAGAGATGTCCCCCCATCTACACCATTAAACTTAGTAAACTCCCTATAAAACACTCCTCCTATAAGTCCAAATATCATATAATAAAGTGATGTCTTTATATATTTGTTCAAACTACCACCCCCTATTCTTTTATTCTGCTAGATATTCTTATACCCTATTTTTATTATATTATAGTTTTTAATACCTAGTTTCTAAAACTATGTAGACTTTGTTCTGATGTTTATTTTCTACGGGCTAATAATAATAATTTTTTATCTCCATTTTTTATCTGTCTTTTGCAGTTGAAGGCTGCAATCATTATTTTCCCTGCACCTGTGGCCGCTACTACAAGGTTTTTATAAGAATTATATTCTTCCCTTTCCAGTCTTAGGTCTACTTTAGGATCTTCTAAAATTTACCTTTTGAATTTATTACCTAAATTCCACGTGTGT
>DOKV01000203.1 GCA_003510765.1 Clostridiaceae bacterium
TCGCCGGAATATATGAACATGACTTCTCCATGAAAGCTCCTCCCAGAATACGCCTTTGCATAGTTCCTTTCCCTGTACTGCAGAAGGTTTTTTCTAGGGAGAGTTTCGCTTTTCATCATTCCATACTATAATAATACTGTTACAATTACTTGGACTCTAACGTCTATAGGAATCCACTCTCGGAGGCATCATACTATGAATTTACTTAGAAAAGTGTTCAACAGAAAATATTTGTTCCCACTTTTATTTCTGTTGTTGTTCGTCATTTATTTTTATTTGTATCAAACAAGAGACCAAGAAGAGATCTTCTTTGCTCTGTTTTACATTCTCATCGGCTTACTCATCGCACTCTTTTATTTACTAAAAGACTGGATTTATACCCCTGATAAGGTCCATTATACCCAAATGATCATGGAAGATGCCCTCTTTAACCATCGAGGGGAAATCCTTGAAACCTTTGAATCTTATCCCCTATACGATGAATTTGTCACCTTTCATCTCACCAGAAAGTCTGAGGATCCCTATAACGACACTGTCTATTCTTTGCAAGCCGTACGCTATGTAAAGAACAAGATGATTGACTCTTTGTTCATTCCCATTCAGCCAAAGGATCCACACTTGAAGAAATATGCCATGCCTTTAAACAATGCCATCGGTAGATTTTTAAGGTATGCAGGAAATACCCCCATCATTATTTACAACCAACCTTTTACCCATACCTATTTGAATATTAAACTGGATAAAGAGGTACACATTTCCTTTGTGGATGCCATGAAAATGAGTAAAGACCTTTATGGCATCACCAACAAACCCATTGGGCATTTGCAGCGTTACTTAAGGTTCTATAACCTAGAGGGAGATCAAGTTCGTGATGCGAAGGTCATTGGCGCCATTTATCTAGATTATATCTACACTGTCTCTAAGCATCGTACGATGCTTGCCAAAAAACAAAAGGTTACCTCCTCAGCGGCCAAGGCTACAACCCCCAAAAAAGTACTTTCTACCAAAACCCCCGTCAAAGCTCAGGCACAAAAGATCGCTGAGAAAGACAAGAATACCAGCAACGGTTCTAGACCATCCTCGTAAAGTTATACACACCGCCACAAACAGGAGGAATGAACATGAAACGCCACTTCATTATTTTTACTGGTCGTGTCCAAGGTGTAGGATTTCGGTATTTCGCCTATCAAACTGCCCTGAATCTTTCTCTCACCGGTCATGTTCGCAACTTACAGAACGGACAAGTGGCCTGTGAAGTTCAAGGAAGTGAGGAAGCGTTAGGGATCTTTCTTAGGAAAGTTCTCCGTGGAAATGGTTTTTTGAAAGTAGAAGATTATGCCCTAAAAGAGCTTCCTCCCCAGAAAGAGGAAAGGACATTTCACATAGATGCCTAGCCTTTCTTTGTATGGATCTTCCACATCTTCGTCAGAGTGCTCTCCCCATTTATTTTCGTTGAAAGGAGACTTGATCATGGACCAACCTTTAATTGCAGCTCATGAACCGAAACTCGTCCTTCTGAAGGAGGGAGAACCTCGCTATTGGTGTGCTTGTGGACGAAGTGATACACAACCATTTTGCGACGGTAGCCATAAAGGCACAACGGACATCACCCCCCTGCTCTTTACAGCAGAGGACGCCGGGGAAAAAGCTTTATGTATGTGTAAACAAACCAAAACACCTCCCTACTGCGATGGGACGCATAACAACCTTAAGCCCTGACAAGAAGACCTTCTTCAGATGATCTGTCTGAGGAAGGTCTTTTGGTTAGGGCTGTATAGTGCTTTGACCAAAGCCTTGCCCCTGAAGGAGATCTCTCAAGATGCCCTGGATTCATGTGAATTCTTGATAAAATTTCTAGCATTGATTAGGATTTTAGGATATAATACTTTGTGAAGGCTTAAACAAGATATTATATTTTCATATGTATGAAATAGCGCCAGAGCCTAGCTTGCTAGGTTGACGAGGACGAAGTGATCGAAAATTCGGCGGATGCTTCGCGGTAGACACTACCGATAACTGTTAGGGAAAACCGGAGAGTAATCTCCGTCACAAGACTAACATGGTGTATTAAGCCTGCTCAAAAATATTTTATGAGAGGTGTTTTTTTATGTGTGGAATTGTAGGTTATGTCGGTGAAAAAGAAGTGGCGGAGGTCCTCATCAGTGGACTCTCCAAGTTAGAGTATCGTGGATACGACTCCGCAGGAATCTCTGTGTTGTCTAAAGAAGGACTCACTGTACGAAAAGCTGCTGGCCGTTTGCGAAATTTAGAAGAAAAGTTATCCATGGAGACCCTTGCTGGATCCATTGGCATTGGCCATACCAGATGGGCTACCCATGGCGCACCTTCTGACGAGAATTCTCACCCCCACAACAGCAACAACGGAAAGATTTCCGTTGTGCATAATGGCATCATTGAAAACTATGTAGAACTTAAAGAAATGCTGCAAGGTTTAGGCTATACCTTCTACTCGGATACCGATACAGAGGTGATCCCAAACCTTATTGACCACTATTATGATGGAGATTTACTGGATGCTGTTCGTCGCGTGACCAAAGAACTTCGGGGCAGTTATGCTTTAGGCGTACTTTCCACGGAAGAACCCAACAAGCTTGTGGCCACAAGAAAAGACAGCCCCTTGGTCGTGGGTCTTTCAGAGGGTGAATCCTTCATCGCCTCTGATGTCCCCGCAGTACTGAATTACACCAAGCACTTTGTGTATCTTAAGGATGGAGAGTTTGCTCAATTGACCCCCCAAGGAACCACCTTCTACTTAGCAGATGGCACCAAAGTGGAAAGAGATGTCACTGAGATTACTTGGAGCGCAGAATCTGCTGAAAAAGGCGGTTACGCACACTTTACCCTCAAAGAAATCTATGAGCAGCCCAAAGCACTCAAGGATACCATGACTGGCAGAATTCATCCAGGTGAGCCTATTCGCTTAGATGATCTGCACATTTCCAAAGAGATGCTGTTAGATTATTCTAGAATCTATGTGGTGGCCTGTGGGACAGCTTATAATGCTGGTCTCATCGGAAAAGTAGCCATCGAGTCCCTTTCCAGAATTCCTGTGGAAGTGGATGTGGCCTCTGAGTTTAGATATAGAAACCCCATCATTGATGCAAAGACCCTTCTTATTGTCATCAGCCAATCTGGAGAAACCGCCGATACTTTAGCCGTGCTTCGCGAAGCACAAAAAGAAGGCGCAAGAGTCCTTGCCATCACCAATGTTGTGGGCAGCTCCATCGCTCGTGAAGCGGATGATGTGTTCTACACTTGGGCAGGTCCTGAAATTGGCGTAGCCTCTACCAAAGCATACCTCACTATGCTGGTGGCCCTCTATAGCATTGGCATGTTCTTTGCAGAACTCCTTGGCACCGCGGAGAAGAGCTATCTAGAAGCCTTGAAGGTTGAGCTCCTAACACTACCAGAGAAAGTATCCAGCATCTTGGCAGACACCAAAAAAGTAGAATCCTTTGCTCATCGGATCCATGAAGAAAAAGATGTCTTCTTCCTGGGCCGAGGACTAGACTACCAGATTGCTGTGGAAGCTTCCTTGAAGCTTAAAGAGCTGTCCTATATTCATTCTGAAGCTTATCCCGGTGGAGAGCTTAAGCATGGCAGCATCGCGCTCATTGAAGAGGACATCACTGTCATCACCAGTTTGACCCAGCGTGGACTCTTTGAGAAAATGCAAAGCAACTTAAAAGAAGTCATTTCTAGAGGGGCAAAAGTCATGGCCATCACTTACGAAGATCATGATGATGTGTCCCACTATGCCGACGAGACCATTTTGATTCCCAGCACCATGGATCTCATCGCCCCCATCTTGGCTGTGGTCCCAACTCAACTCTTGGCTTATTATGTATCCCTATATAGGGGCCTTGATGTAGACAAACCAAGGAATCTGGCCAAGTCAGTGACCGTAGAATAGAAAGAATTCAAAAGGCCTTCTGCAAAATCCTTGCAGAAGGCCTTTTATCATGAGCTCTTTTACCATCCTCCTATTTCTACGGGCGTTCCATCTCTTCTCTGTGGACACCCCTCTTCATTCTGTTCTTCTTTACTTGATCCGTATATACTTCCACTTATTGCTTTTAAATCGAGCATAGACAAAGACCCATCGAATGAGTTGATCCACAAGGACCGCAATCCAAGCCCCCATGAGTCCGAGCTCTAATTTACTCACCAAGATAAAAGCGAAAAACACACGGAATCCGAAGACTCCCACAAAGGTAGCCACCAAGGGCCAGAAGGTGTCTCCTGCTCCTCTTAAAGCGCCCGCTAAGATCAGTTGTGAGGATTGGAAAGGTTGCACCAAGGCAATGATTTTCAATGCCATGGAAGCATTTTCGATGATCACAGGGTCCGTGGTGTAAAGTCCTACAATCTGTGGACCTAAGAAAAAGAATCCCACGGCCATTCCTGTGGAAATAAGGGACCCCAATCGTCTGGTTTCTTTGGCATAGAGCTCTGCTTTTTTAAGGTTTTGGGCTCCTAAGGAGCGGCCAACCATGGAAGAAGCCGCTATACCAAAGGCTTGCCCTGGTTGGAAGGACAACCCTAAAATACTTAAGGCAATTTGATGAGAGGCATAAATCACCGTACCAAGACTTGCCACGATCCGCACAAACATCAAAACCCCAATTCTCAAAGCCAAGGATTCCAGGGATGCCGGAACGCCTACACGTATGAGGTTTTGGATCACCGTTTTGTTATAGGTGAACTTCTTCTTAAAATCTATTTTCAAGGGACTTTCTTTTTTGGTGATGTAGCGCACCATCAAAATACTTGCCAAGAAGTGGGAAATGGCTGTGGAAATCCCCGCTCCTGTAACCCCTAAAGCCGGGAAGAAAAAGAGCCCATAGATCAGCACTGCATTGCCGATGACGTTCAAAAAGTTCACCCGAAGATTGATCCTCATGGGGGCTTTGGTCTCCCCAATACCTCGAAGGGCGGCGGTAATGGACATATTAAAACTCTGGAAGAGATACCCAATCATGATGACTTTAAAGTAAGTTGCCCCAGCTGCAATGGTATCCGCTTCAGCACCCATGAAGAGCATAATCTCTTCTGTGAAGAGAAGACCGAAGGTGGACAAAGGGATGGCCAGGAACAAAATGTTCAGAAGGATCACATGCTTGAGCACAGAATCCACTCTATGGGGCTGCTTCGCACCCACATAACGGGCAATCATGGCAGTTCCACCTACATTTAGCGCTTGCGCCAAAGACAACCCAATGAACATGGGTTGATTGGTGATGCCCACCGAAGCCACCGAGGCAGCAGATAAAGCTTTATCCGCAATCCACCCCAGCATCATCATGTCAATCATACCAAAAAGGGAACCCAGCACCAATTCAATGAGAATGGGCCAGGCTAAATGTAGTACATCATAGCGAATGGGGTTCTTTACAAAGAAGAAATAATCTTTCTTCTTCCTCTCTTTCTGTTCTTCTTCTATCTTTTGGTTCTCTTCCATCATTATCTCTCATCCTCAATCATTTCTCGTTTAAATCTAACTCTTAGTATACCATAGGAAAAAACACACCCCTTCCTTTCCCTATACACAAGATTATAGAAAAGAACAGATTTATCTTCTTGAATCCTTATGATCTCAATCAAAAAGAGACCCTCATCTTGAAGGTCTCATGCTCATTTAGTACTGGTATTCTGTGTATTGCTCACTAATTTTGATTTGTAGAGGTTTGTCTTCCCGTAGTTTTTTATAGGAAACCAAAAATTCATTGAGTTCATTATCTGAAAGGTCCACAGGTTTCTTAGAGGTCAAGAGCACTTCTTGATCCTTTAAAAAAATCTCCACCTGGTTTCTGTCATTGGCAATGGTATACAGATAGCCATTGAAATCTTTCAACCGAGCTTTGTATTTTTCCATGAAGCCCATTTCTTTGCGATACTTTTGGTACTCCGCATTGTTCGTCAAATTATACTGACTTTGGATATCCTCCATGGATACCCCGTAACGTTCCATGAGCTTTGTTTGAATCTCCATGAATTTCTCAAAGGAGATGTTGTTTTTGGCCATATACTCCATCACCGCTTTGTTGATGGAAGCGATGCTTTGGGTCCCCTGCCCCATCTCACTGTAGAGGGAAAATATATAGTTTTCAAAATCATCAATGTCCTTATCCCGGACTTTGTTTTTTAGCTCATTGAAGTCAATGACATCACTCAAAGTTTATTCCTCCTCGAGGCTTTTGAGATAATCTAGTAGCTCTGACTTTTGGACACGGTTTACACCACTATGTTCAATATCAAACCCTGGATCAATCTTTTCGCCATATTCTCTTTCCATCACTTCTATGACCCGAGGTTTACAGAACTCTCCTTGACACCAGCCCATTCCAGCTCTGGTTCTTCTTTTTACACCATCCACAGTTTTTACTTTAATGCCTCGATGAAGGGCATCCACAATTTCATCTTCACGAACTTGTTCACAGCGGCAAACCAGTCGATCTTTGCTGCCTAGGGGCAATTCGATGAACTCTTTGATGTCCTTCAATGGCTTTAAGGGCTTTTTTGTGACAATGGGTTTTCTGTAAGGGTCAAAATCCTTGTTCTCTTCCCATTCTAGCCCCGCATCCTTAAGAATTCCTATAACCATTTCTGCAATGGCAGGGGCTGAAGTAAGCCCTGGAGACTGAATGCCCGCTACATTGACAAAGCCCTTGACGGTTTCTGATTCTCCAATGATGAAGTCATCTGTTGAGCTTCGTGCTCTTACACCTGTAAAACTTCTGATAAATTGCTTGGAATTGATTTTCCCGTAGAGCGCTTTGGTTTGTTGGAAGATCTTGGCCACCCGATCAATATGGGTAGAGGTGTCTTCTTTCTCTCCATCATCAGAAGCATCTGGACCAATGAGTAGATTGCCATAATAAGTGGATGCCACCAGAACCCCTTTGCCAAACTTTGTGGGCAATTGGAAGATCACTGTATTGATAGGGTCTCCCGTGCCCCTTGTAAAGAGGATGTACTCTCCTGAACGTGGCAGGATCTCAAAACTATGATCTCCTACCATCTTGGCAATTTCATCTGAAAAGACCCCAGCGGCATTGATGACATATTTTCCTTGATAGGTCTCTTTATCCGTCTGTACATGAAACCTTTGCTCTTTCTTTTCAATGGATATGACCTTTTCTTCCAGCTTCAGGGTAGCTCCATTTTCAATGGCATTTTCAGCCATGGCTATGGCCATCTCATAGGGAGAGCAGATGCCCGCACCTTTACAGTACAATGCCCATTTTACATCATGGGTGAGCTCTGGCTCTAACGCTCGAATCCTCTCGGGTCCAATGATTTCCAAATCATCCAGTCCATTTTTAATGCCATTTTCCAGGAGTTTCTTTAAGGGTTCTTGATCATCTTCCATGGAAATGACCAAGGAACCTGTTTCTTTGAACCCAAAGTTCAGCTCCTCATTTAATCTTTTAAACTGCACACGCCCTTTATAACATAACCGCCCTTTTAAAGCTTCATGTTTCTCTGCAAATCCCCCATGAACAATGGCACTATTTGCTTTGGTGGCGCCCATGGACACATCAAGGCCTTTTTCTAGAAGAAGCACCTTTCCCCG
>DOKV01000059.1 GCA_003510765.1 Clostridiaceae bacterium
CCATCTCGGGGATATGGTACCCAAAGGGGAACCCTTGCAGTGCATTTTTAAAAATCATGATGTTTTGTTTCATTCGATCTTTGGCAAGGGTCATATCCTTGCTATAGTATTCAGACTTCAGATATTTCAAAAGCATGGCTTGGTTTAAAAGGGGCGCACCGCCATTTAAGTACGTAATATTATAGGATAGTTTTTTGGAAAAGTCCGGAGGGGCCACCAGCATGGCAACACGTAAGGCCGGGCTGATGGTCTTGGAGAAGCTTCTTATGTATATGGTACGGTCCTTGGCCAAGGAAAAGAAGGTGGGACCTTTGGAAAACTCCGATAAATAATCATCTTCCACGACATACACATCATAGGTTCTGGCCATCTCCAAGACTTTCTTCATCTCTTCTTCTTTCAGATCTGTGCCCAAAGGATTATGATTTCTTGGGACTGTGAAGAAAAATTGAAACTCTCCTGTCTTTAGTTTGGCTTCCAGCTCCGCCACGTCTAATCCATCTTGAGTTCTTTGTACAGTTTCAAAGGGGATATTTTTGATCTTTAAGTACGACAACACAATGTTATAGGTGGGATCTTCCACAAGTACTTTTTTCTCCAATAGATCCGCACCAAAAAGAAGTTCTATGGCTCCTTGGGCCCCTTCCGTAATAAGAATAGACTCTAGGGATACCTCTTGATCATGGATCTCCATAAGCAGATGCTCTCGAAGCAGGTTATAGCCCATGGGATAGCTGTAATTCAATAGATTGTATTGCTGCTCCTCTAAAAGCTGCTGCTGAATTTTAAGCAAGGAGAAGAGGGGGAGATTTTTGCTGTTGGGCACTCCGGAATAAAAATCATACTCCGTGGTGCTTCGCTGTTTATTCTTGTTTATGTAATAACCACTTTTGGGCGCAGAAAAGACCAGTTGCAACGATTCTAGTTCATTGTAGGCTTTGATCACCGTGGAGTTGGAGCACCCAAATTTGATGGCCAAGCCTCTAATGGAAGGTAGCTTATCCGTATAAACGTCCTTGTCAATTTCTCCTCGTAGATAATCCATGATTTCTGTATACTTATAATTCATAAGAATACCCCCTTGTACCAGTTCAGTTTTGCACCATTATACCACTGAATGATCATCATTGACCACTGTGTTCTGGTTTTTCACTTTTTACATAAAAGTATGGTATATTAGGGTATACTATAAGAATAGAATTCTTCCGTGTCACTTTGGTGACATCCGGAAAATAACCTTAAAGGAGTCGATCCACGTTGAAATTCTATGAGATCCTTGAAAAGCACTACGATGAGGTCTTTCCTTTTCAAAAGGATACCTATAATTTCATAAAAGAAGGACTTGCTTTTGGGGACAAAGTCCTTGATGTGGCCTGTGGCACAGGAAGCTACACCATTGAGTTGAAAAAAGATGGATATAATGCCTGTGGCCTTGATCTATCTGAATCCATGATTTATAGAGCAGAAGAAAAGGCACAAAGAGAAGGGGTCCAAGTGGATTTTGTGGTGTCCAGCATGCTAGACATTGACTTGGTCCATGAAGGCAATCTTCGAAGACTCTTCATCATTGGCAACTCTTTGGTGCATCTAAAAAGCCTTCAAGAGGTCAAAGACTTTTTCACATCGGCTTATGATCTACTCAGCCCTGAAGGAGACCTGATGATTCAGATCCTCAATTATGACCGGATTTTAAAAGAGGACATCCAAAGACTTCCCACCATAGAAGTGCCTGAAAAAGGCCTTGTTTTTCAGCGGCTGTATCGCCATGATCTGGAGTCTAACACCATTGAATTCTCTTCCAAGATTCAAACGGCAGAAATCCTTGAAGAAGCCTCGGTGTTTTTACTCCCACTAAAGAAAGAAGACCTACAAGATGCTTTGATGCACGCTGGTTTTCAAGAGATCCACTTTTATGGAAGCTTTACAAAGGAACCCTATACAGAGGAGGCCATCCCTTTAATTTTGGTGGCCAAGAAAAAAATAACGTAATGGAGAACCCTACATGATCGATTATAAAGAAACTGAACTAGACAATGGCCTTCGTCTTGTCACCGTTCATAAACCTGGAAAACTATTTTCCATGAATTTAGCCATAAAAGTGGGTGCCCTAGAGGAGCAGCCTTCAGAAAAAGGCATCTGTCATTTCATTGAACATATGCTTTTTAAAGGCACCCAGAAGGAAACCAACGCTTCCTTGAATCGCAAGATTGAACTCCTTGGTGGAGATTTTAATGCCTATACAGATTATCTCTCCACCGTGTTGACGGTATCTGCCATGACAGAGGAGCTTCCAAATGCGTTGACGTTATTGAAAGATATGGTCATGAACACGCACTTCTTAGAAGAAGAGTTGGAAAAAGAGCGTAGCGTGATTTTGTCGGAGCTTCGCGCCTCCTTGGATGATGCAGAAGAGAGTACTCATCGGGGACTCTTTGATAAAGCCTATGACAAGAGTCCATTAAAGCAAGATGTCATCGGCACAGAAGAAAGCGTCTCTTCTTTTACCCGAGAAGGGCTTCTGGCTTTTTATGAAAAGTACTACGTTCCCAATAATGCGCTATTGGTTTTGGTGTCTGACCTGTCCCATGAAAAGGCTGTGGATATCCTTAAAAGCACCTTCTCCTCTTGGGAGAAGAAGCCACTAAAAAAGCGTACCATTGGTTTTGAGAAAAATATCCCCGGTATTTATACCGCCTACAAAGAAATGGAACAGTCTTCCTTGGCATTTCTGTACTCCTTTGAGTTAAAGGAAGAAGAAAAACTCCCTTTAAGGGTCCTGAACTATAAGCTAGGGGTCAGTGGCAATTCCATCTTGTTTAGAGAGCTCCGGGAAAATCGCGGATTGGCCTATGATGTGTATTCTGATTTAGAGCTTTCTGAGCCCATCCGAAATCTTCTACTCTACACCCAGGTGCCTGATGATCGTTTGGAAGAAACGGAGGAACTTATCTTCAGCATCTTAGAGGACATCAAAAGAGGGGCCTTTATCCATGAAGAGGATCTTCTTCTCATGAAAAAAGTCCTCACCACAAGCATTTTTAGTACCTTGGATCATTTGGGAGATCTTTCAGCCTTTCTCTTGGATGCGGTCCTCAATGACGAAGACCCCTTGGCTTTTCAAAAGGATTTGGAAAGACTAAAAACCCTCACCTTAGCCGAGGTGGTGGCGGTGAGTAAAAAGATTTTCACCTCACCAACCATTTATAGACTCAGAGGAGATCAAGATGAAGACCATCACAGACATTAAAGAAAACAAAAGAAATCCCCAGCGCGTCAGTATCTATACCGATGGGACCTTTCTCTTGGCTTGTCACAAAGAACTGGTGTATAAAAAAGGCCTAAAAAAGGGGTTGGCCATCGATGAAGCGCTGCTTTTATCCGTGGCCAAGGAAGATGCCTTCCTCCGCGCCAGAGAAGTGGCCCTTCGCACCATTGAACATGCCATGAAAACCCAAAACCAAGTGGCAGAAAAGCTTCGAGAAAAAGACTTTGAGGAAGAGACCATCCAGCGGGTCATGGACCTTCTAAAAGAGTACCAACTCATGGATGATGCCCGATATACAGAAGTCTTTCTAAAAGAAAAACTTCGCAGTCGTGGTATCCGAAAAGCCAAGTATGAACTGATGCAAAAGGGTGTGGATAAAGAACTTGTGGAAGAGGTACTTTCTGAAACCGCCACAAGAGAACTGGAAGAAGCTTCTTGCTTAAAACTTGCCAAGAAGAAAGTGGCCCAGCTAAAGCGGAAAGAGGAAGACCCTTATAAACTAAAAAGCAAGGCCTATGGGTATCTGGTGGGCAAAGGATATGAGTATGATCTGGTCACCAGTACCCTGCAAAAGGTTTTAGAAAACCATGAGAATTTCGACTAAAAACAGCTCTTTGCAGGAAGCAAAGGGCTGTTTTTCCCTTTATGAAAATTTAAGATTTTTGTGAGGTCTTTATTTACATTAAGACTCTTTATTATTTATTTATCAGTGCTATAATTAATTTTATATTCAAAGTAGTATACAAAAAGCAGGTGACTTTCATGTTAGATCCCATTTATTTAGGCTTAGATGTAGGCTCCACCACGGTGAAAGCCGTAGTCATTGATAAGAATAGGAAACTCATCTATCACTCTTATGAACGCCATTTTTCAGATATCCGCTCCACCGTAGTTTCGGTAATGGAGCATATTTATGATGCCTTTGGGCAGCGCGAACTCCATGTGGCCGTGACAGGGTCTGGGGGACTTTCTGTATCTTCTTGGCTAAAAATTCCTTTTGTCCAAGAAGTGATGGCCTCCACAAAAGCCGTGGAAACTTATCTGGAAGCTGCGGATGTAGCCATTGAGCTGGGTGGAGAAGATGCGAAAATCACCTACTTTAGAGGGTCCATTGAACAACGAATGAATGGCACCTGTGCAGGAGGCACTGGTGCGTTCATCGATCAGATGGCCAGTCTGTTAAAGACCGATGCCAAAGGGCTGAACACTTTGGCCAAGGAAGCCACCTTCATCTATCCCATTGCAGCCCGATGTGGGGTCTTTGCAAAGACGGATCTCCAACCACTACTCAACGAAGGGGCTAAAAAATCTGATTTGGCAGCCTCTATCTTCCAGG
>DOKV01000054.1 GCA_003510765.1 Clostridiaceae bacterium
AAAACACATCCAGATGCCAAGTGTGAGCTCAATCATGAGAATCCATTGCAGCTTCTGGTGGCCACCATCCTCTCAGCACAGGCCACGGATAAAAAAGTCAATGAAGTGACCGCTGAGCTGTTCAAAACGTATGAAACCATAGAAGATTTCCTAACCCTCACCATGGAAGAGTTAGAACAGTATATTAAAGTCATCGGGTTATATAAATCTAAGGGGAAAAATCTCATGAATCTCTTTCCACTCCTTGTGGAGCGTCATGGGGGTGAAGTCCCTGATACCATGGAAGAGCTCATCGCCTTGCCAGGGGTTGGACGAAAGACCGCCAATGTGGTACTTTCCAATGCCTATGGGGTGCCTGCCATTGCGGTGGATACCCATGTGTTTCGGGTGAGTAACCGTATAGGGATGGTGAAGGAAGATACCGTAGAGAAAACAGAAGCAGCACTGATGCGAAGAATTGACAAGAACCTTTGGATCGACACCCATCATTTGCTGATTTTTCATGGTCGAAGAATTTGCCTGGCTAGGTCACCACAATGTGGCCAATGTCCATTGAATCATCTTTGTACGTACTATAAGAAGAATAAGAAAACACTGACACCGAAATAATCAAAGCCAAGAACCAAGGGAGAAAGGTTGTGAGGAGCATGAATAAAGGAACCCCGGGCAGGGGCATAGTTGGAAGGAATTTATGGATTCTTATGACGCTTATGGTCTTTTATGCCCTGCTCTTTTTTCTAGGGCATATACTCACTTCAGGTGGAGCCCATGTGGTAGTAGAGGGCTTTGGCTCCTCGGTCATTGTGGTGGCCATCTTCTCAGCGGTCTTGGTTATGTTCTATGGACACTACATGAAGAACAAATACTATTATCTCCTGTCTCTGGCCTTGGTTTTTGGCGCACTCATAGAGTGGCAGGAGAAGATTCTTCTTATAGAAGGGAGAGTGGATGCTACTTTTCTAGGGTTTTACCTGATCATCATCATTGTATTCACTTTTCTCATGACCTCAGCTTTTTCTTATACAAAAATCATGAACGTCTCCATCCAGGCACTTATGGCTGGGGCCACGATTTTGATCATCTTCTTTGTCCTCACCAGATATGTTTGGATGGAGGAACCTTTATACATTGAAGATCCCAATTTATGGGTCTTTGAGCTGATCATGCTATCCATGATTCCCCTTTTCGGTGCCTGGTACTTCAATGCCTTTTTCACCAAAAAGAACGCCATGAGTCAATCCATCTATATGTCCGGTATCCATTATTTTGTCAGTATCTTAGGATTTAGTATCTACCAAGGTACGGGAGACACAAGATTTCAGTTCATGGGCGTGCTACTCTATTTCATCACCTATGGCGGATTTATGATCTTTGTATCCTTGGCCTTTTATGCCATCATCAAGGAAAAAGATGCCATGCTGGACAAAACAGAAGCTTTGAAGCAGAATCTTTTCATGTTTTTTAAATCCGCAGAATACAATGAAAATATGACCGTGTTTGTCAATGCGAAACATGAGATTTTATACGCCAATTCCAAGTATAAGATTTTCTTCAATCAGTACAATAAGCAGCTGGATCCGCGTATGTCAAAGTATTTGACCGATAAGTATGAAGTGATCAAGTACAATATGAATTATTCTTCTTCCCTAAAGGTAGAACTAGAAGGTAGTGTCTTTATCTTAGATGTGGATGTGGTGTTCATCGAACAAGATAATGAAGAGATCTTTTGTATCACAGCCAAAGACATCACCGTGATTCGAGCGATGCAAGAATCTCTAGAACGGTCGGAGTATAAATATCGAAGCTTCTTCAATCTGATTCCGGACTTTATTTTCTTATATGATATTGGCAAGGGGAAGGTCATTGAAGCCAATGATATGGTTTATAATGATTTTAAGAACATCCCCAACAATCCTTTCTTAAAGGATCCCATGGAGCAGAGGTTCATGGGCATGACTTATAAAGAACTGAAGGATATTGGCGAGAAAATTGAATATGGAGAAATCTTAAAACTGGACACCTTAAAGGTGAAGGACCAGAAAGGGCATGATGTCTATGTGGAACCAAATTTCAGACTCATCAGCGTAGAAAAAGACAAACGGCAAATGTTGGTGTTTTTACGGAACGTCACAAACTCTGTGAAGCTTCATGAGCTGCGTATTGAAAATGAGGGGAACCTTAGAAAACTATACATTGCCGCAGAGAATGAAAAAATGTTCAATGAGTTTTTTGCCAATATGTCCCATGAGCTTCGCACCCCCATCAATGTCATTTTATCTGCACTGGATATGATGGAGATTTCAAATTATGAAGTAGAGAAAAGTGAAAAGTATGCGGGCCTCATTCGTCATAATTCTTATCGGCTTTTACGCATCGTCTCCAACATCTTAGACATCACCAAGGTGGATTCGGGGTTCTATAAGCTCTATATGAACAACTATGATATTGTGAGCTTTACAGAAGATACGGTGATGTCCATTCTTCACCATGCAGAGAAAAAAGGGTTGAAGATTATTTTTGATACGGAGGTGGAAGAGCATCTGGTGGCTTTTGACCTGCAGTCCATGGAACGTGTCTTATTAAACCTCTTAAGTAATGCCATAAAGTTTACCAAAGCTGGCGGTAGCATTTTTGTGAATCTTGTCTTGGATGAAGAGAAAAAGAAAGTGTACATCGATGTGAGAGATACGGGCATCGGCATCTCCGAAGAGAATATCAATTCTGTTTTTGATCGATTTATTCAAGTGAATAAGTCCACCATAAGGGATAGTGAAGGTACGGGCATCGGTCTATCCATTGTGAAAAAGCTTATGAACCTCATGGGTGGAGATTGCTTCGTGGAAAGTACCCTCCATGTGGGGACTACCTTTCGGGTGGTATTAAAGGATGAAGTGCTTCTGGATGCACCAGAAATTGATTCTGAAAAAGATTTCTACGCGAAGACTGCCAATCGTGTGGATATTGAATTCTCAGATATTCAAAACCCTGATAGATAGGATTGCATCATGTAGTCCTATCTTTTTCTTATGTAAACCATTGCCCTGGAGAAGGTGTCTTGAAAGATTGCTTCTTTGGTGCAATAATGAGATTTAGAATTTATGTGAAGAGTAGGAGTAGGTAACATGAAAATAGGTGTGATTATGGGGGGGATCTCTTCAGAAAGAGAAGTATCCTTATCCTCTGGGAGAGAGATTTTGAAGTATATCAACTTCAATGGCTATGAAGGTGTGGAAATTGTGCTGGATAGCAAGATGGATATCTATGAGAAGATTCAAGGCATTGATTTTGCTTTATTGGCGCTCCATGGCAAATATGGTGAAGATGGGACCATTCAAAGCATTTTAGATTCGTTGGAGGTGCCCTACTCAGGATGTGGCATGGTGTCTAGTGCCGTCTGTATGGATAAGGATCTCACCAAGTGCGTCTTAAGAAGCAAAGGTCTGTTGACGGCAGATTGGTTCATTGTCCGATCTTTGGCGGACTTAAATGAGTCTTCTGTGAAAGCTTTAGGATATCCAGTGGTGGTGAAACCCAATAGAGGAGGCTCCTCTGTGGCTACTTTCATCTGTCATAATTTCTCTGAAGTGGTCCATGGCGTAAGAGAAGGATTGCTGGTAGACGCTGAGGTGATGGTGGAAGAATTCGTACAAGGGGATGAAATCACCGTGCCCATCTTAGATGGAGAAGCGCTGCCCACTTTAATCATAAAGCCTTTAAAAGGCGGTTTCTTTGATTATCAGTCCAAGTATGAAGAAGGTGGTGCAGAAGAAGTCATCATTGAGTATGAAGAACCGTTAAAACAAGTCCTTATAGAGATGGCGCTAAAGACTTTTAAAGTGCTAAAGTGCGATGTGTATGCCAGGGTGGATTTCATTGTAAGAGAGGGCATACCTTATATCCTTGAAATCAACACATTGCCCGGCATGACCAAGACCTCCCTATTTCCCAAAAGTGCCAAAGGCATTGGGTTAAGTTATCAAGGGCTTCTTGAAAAAATTATAGAAGCTTCCCTTCGGTTAAGAAGTGATAAGAGATCCTAAGGATCTATCAGTGCAATAGAAAAGAAGGAATCGTCACAGAGAGGACGATTCCTTCTTTTTCGTTGCCAAGGGCTCTACACGCAGTTTTCTGGTTATTTTTGTGCGTAACTGACGATGAGGTCAAAGGTGGCTTTCATGGAGTCCATGTGTGTGCGCTCATATCCATGGGAAGCAAAGACCCCTGGGCCAATGAGGGCAGCGCGCAGGTCATAGCCTGCGCCTAAAGCCGCAGAAGCATCAGATCCATAGAAGGGATAGATGTCTGTGGCATAGGGGATGTTCTCTTCTTTACAGATGCGCTCTAAGGTGCGGCGCAGCTCATAATCATAGGGACCAGAGCTGTCTTTTGCACAAATGTTCACGGCAAATTCACTGCTGTTTTGATCGTTTCCTGGGGCGCCCATATCCACAGCGATGAACTCCGTGGTGCCTTCAGGAAGGGCAGCTTTGGCACCGTGTCCTACTTCTTCGTAGTTGGAAATGAAGAAATGGATGGTCTTTTTTAAGGGCAGCTCTTTTAAAGTTTTTATGGCTTCCAATAGCACCGTGACACTGGCTTTGTCATCCAAGTATCTGGATTTGATGAAGCCACTTTCTACAAATTTTAGCTTGGGGTCTAGGAAGATGAAATCTCCCACCTCGATGCCCAGGGCTCTTACATCTTCAGCGGTGAACACTCTTTCATCGATGACCACTTCCATGGTCTCTTGTTTTCGTTCCAAAGAGCGGGCCTCTCCCCCATCAATATGTACCGAGGGCTTTATGGTTTGAATGGTGCCGCTGTAGGTTTTTCCAGAAGCGGTCATGATGGTGCAGTGTTCAGATTCCAGGGTGTTATACATATATCCACCAATGAGGGTGAAGGTTAGAGTGCCTTTTCCTTTGATGGATTTCACCATGGCGCCCAGGGTATCCACATGGGCAGAGAATAGGCGTCCTTCTTTCTCTTCTCCTTGGAGCGTTGCTAAGACAGCACCTTTTACAGTTTGGATGTAGGGCACTTCCAGGTGGGTTAAGGTGTCCTTAATATAGGTCATGACTTCTTGATGATAGCCGGTGGGGCTATGGATGGCCAATAAGTTGGTTAAAGTTTCTTTCGCGGTTTGTTCAAATGACATAGTGTACCTGATTAAACAAACTTATACATACTTGTAC
>DOKV01000136.1 GCA_003510765.1 Clostridiaceae bacterium
GTCCATAAGGTCATGGGGGGTTAAGATGATGGTGGTGCCATAGGTTTCATTGATTTTCTTTATGGCTTTACGCACATTTTCCTTCACCACCACATCCAGCCCTATGGTGGGTTCATCTAGATAAATCACCTTGGGATTGTGGATTAAAGCCGCTGCCAGGTCTCCTCGCATTCTTTGGCCAAGGGACAGCGTTCGCACAGGCTGAAGTAAAAACTCCTCTACTCTAGCACTTCATTGAGAAAGGCCATTCTTTCATTATAGTCATTTTCTTCCACCTCATAGATGTCTTTTAAGAGACTAAATGTTTCAGATAATGGCAAGTCCCACCATAGCTGGGTCTTTTGACCAAAGACCACGCCAATGTCTTTGGCATTTTTTTGTCGGTCTTCATAGGGCACCACCCCATTGACCAAGACCCGACCTTTGGTGGGGGTTAAAATGCCCGTCATCATTTTGATGGTGGTGGACTTTCCTGCCCCATTGGCCCCAATATAGCCCACAATCTCTCCCTCTGCGATGGTAAAGCTGATGTCCTCCACGGCTTTTTTCAGCGTATATTCTCTGGAGAAAAAGGACTTCACTGCCCCCTTAAAGCCTGGATATTTTTTGTTCATTTTGAACTCTTTGGTGAGGTTTTCTACTGTAATCATCATCGGTCTATCCTCTCTTCTACTATTTCAGTATATATTATAGCACTTTTAAACTCTTATATATACTTAGTTTTCATGGTTGTCTCCTTAGAGACCGCACAATATTTCCACATAAAGATGCAGCCTTCTTTTGGAAGACTGCATCAAAGCTTTTTTTAGATTACATTTCTTCTACGGTCTCAATGCCTAGAAGTCCTAGGGCATTTTTGAGTACCGTGGTGGTGGCGATGACCAGCTGTAAACGAGCATTTTTTAAGGACGCTTCCGCCGATCCAATGGGGCAGTTGTTGTAGAACTTGTTAAAGTCCTTGGCCACTTGAAGCACATAACGGGTAATCATGGACGGTTCGTTTTTTTCCATGGCATTTTTTACGGCTGTGGTATAACCGTCTAAAGTTTTGGCCAATTCAAATTCTTCTTGTCCATGAAGAAGTCCTAAGTCCGCCTGTTTCCCAAGGTCATTCTTACGAAGAATGCTCTTGGCTCTGGCGTAGGTATATTGCACGTAAGGACCTGTTTCTCCGTCGAAGGAAAGGATTTCTTTCCAATCAAAGATGATGTCTTTTTCTCGACCATTCTTCAGATAGGTGAAAATCACAGCCCCTATGCCCACTTTATGGGCCACTTCTTCCCGATCTTTCAATCCAGGATTCTTCTCAGAAATAATTTTTTCTGCGGTGACCACGGCCTCTTTTAAGAGATCGTCTAAAAGGACCACATCTCCTTTTCTAGAAGACATCATTTTTCCAGGGAACTTCACCAGGCCAAAGCCCACGTGAACGCAATCCTTGGCCCATTCAAATCCAGCCAGTTCAAGGGTCTTAAAGACTTGCTTAAAATGGAGTGCTTGAGGGGTACCCACCACGTAAATATTTTTCTCGAAATCATAGGTTCTTTTTCTATAGATGGCTGCAGCCAAGTCTCTGGTGGCATAAATGGTAGCCCCATCTGCCTTCTTGATGATGGTGGGCGGCATGTTATACTCGTCCAGCATCACCACCTTGGCACCATTGCTTTCGGTTAAAATTCCCTTTTCTTCAAGAATCTCCACCACTTCATCCATTTTATCTCCATAGAAGCTTTCCCCTGCATAGGAATCGAAAGACACCCCTAGGGTCTCATAGACCCCTTGGAAGACCATTAAGGATAAGTCTCTAAACTCTTTCCAGAGATTCACCTCATATTCTTTGCCATCCTCTAAGTTTTTAAAATGCTGCCTAGCTTCCACATCTAAACTTGGATCCTTCTCTGCCTCTTCATGGAACTTGACATAAATTCTATTGAGCTCCTCAATGGGCTTCGCCTTTAGTTTTTCCTCATCTACCCATCGTTCATAGCCAGAGATGAGCTTCCCAAATTGTGTCCCCCAGTCTCCCAAATGATTGATGCGCTGGGTGTTAAAGCCTTGAGATTTATAGATTCTACTTAAGGAATGTCCTATGACCGTAGTGAATAGATGTCCCACATGGAAAGGCTTGGCGATGTTTGGTGAGGAGTATTCCACGATGATGGTTTTCCCTTGACCAAAATCACTTTCTCCATAGGCCGATTCTTCTGCTAGAATTTTTTCCACCACTTCTGTTAAGAAGACGCTCTTTTTCAAAAAGAAGTTCACATACGGTCCCATGACCTCCATGCGCTCCATTTCAGGAAGATCTAGTTTTTCTTTCAATTCTCCTGCAATGAGATTCGGTGCTTTTCGTAATGTTTTGGCAAGAGAAAAGCAAGGAAAGGCGTAGTCTCCCATCTCTTTCTTAGGGGGAATCTCTAGAAGTTTCAATACATCTTCCCGTTCAATGTTCAGTGCTTCACTGATTTTTTCTGCTATGACTACTTTGTAATCCATCATCTTCCTCCTTATGGCGTCATCGATGCCAACGCATTGACCAATAGACTGGTCTATATCTTATCTATTTTACTACACTGTATTCTATCCGTCTAGAGCTGAGAATATTTTGCCTTCTTAAGGTCTTTCATCCGAGACAAATTCACTAGATATAGTATAATACCAGTAAAATACCTCTAGGAGGGATACCCATGAAAAAATTTGCCCTACTCTTTGTTGGTGGCAACACCACAAGATTTGCCCTTTGGGAAATCCATGAGGATCAGAGTTTTAAACTGGTAGAATCCTATAAAGAAGATCTGAAGCTTGGGAAAAATATAGATGAAACCCAAGAGATCAGCAAAGAAAAGTTAGAGGCACTGCGCCTCATTTTAAACTACTTCAAAGAATTTTCCAGCTCCGTAAAAGCGGACAAAACCTTAGTGGTTTTGGCGGAGTTTTTTCAACGGATCAAGAACAAAGACCTTCTTATGAAAACCCTACAAGAAGATCTCCAAGAAGACATTCGACTGTTAACTGCTGACGAAGAACTTCATTATGACTACCTCTCTTTGATCCATTCCATGACCCTAAGGCGATCTTTGGTGGTGGACATCAGTGGTGTTTCCACACAAATCGGCTATATAGAAGAGGGGCGTTTGGCACAAAAGCATCTCCTCCCCATGGGGCCTGTGAACTTAACGGAGCGTTTTTCACTGGGTGATCAGATCCGAAAAGAAGATCATCTAGCCTTAGAGCGTCTTCTCCGGGAAGAAATCAGCAAAATCCACTGGTTAAAGGACCAAGCTTATGATGACCTCATCATCCTTGGCGGATCTGCCAGGTCCATCGCCAAGATTGATATGAAGAAAAAAAGATATCCTCTACCCATTCTGCATGAATATACCTTGGACAAAGAAGATCTTCATCGACTATACAAAGGATTCATGTCAAAAAATTATGACCAGAGGCTCCAGGTCCTTGGGGTGGAGAGAGACCGCGCAGATCTTCTCCCTGCTGCCCTAGGCATCCTAGATCATTTGGTATCTGCCAGTGGTGTAAGCCACCTTCGGGTCAGTGGTTCTGGGATTCGAGAAGGATTTCTTCTGGAATACATCGAAAAGGAATTTGGTCCTTTGGCACCCATGTTAGAGCAGTCTATCCACAACATTCTCAACATCCATAACGTGCCCAAGGAAAAATCCTTCCGCATCTATCAGTTAACCAAAGACCTTTACAATGCCTTGGAAGGGGTCCATAAACCTTGGCAGAACATAGATGCCATCTTGAAGACCAGTGCAACCCTAAGGGATGTAGGCTTATCCGTTCGGTATTACCGTCATCATAACCATAATTTTTATCTCATCTCCAATGCTGAGCTTCGAGGTCTCAATCACCGGGAACTCCTCATGAGTGCCATGGCCGCATCCTTCAATATGGATCTTCATAAAGAAGCGCCCTTACTTCAATATAGTCAAATCATCAACCGCCTTGACCGCTCCATGGTCTATGACATTGGCCTATTGATCAGTCTTTCAGATCGTCTCCTTCGTTCATGCGTAAAGACCATCACCTTGGCTTCATGGCACATGACAAAAGATACCATCCAACTTCATTTCCACAGCACTGAGGACCTACATTTTGAACTACATGATGCCCTGAAGCTTTCCTTTCTTTTTAAAGAACTTTATGGCAGATCTTTAGCCTTGACCTATGAAATAAAGCACCCCTAGAAAGGAATGATTATACTTGGATTTTGCACCACTCACCCTAGACAGTAAGGATCTTTTTGATAAGTTCCTTACTCCTTTTCCTTACAAAAATTGTTCCAGTCAATTCACCAATCTCTATATGTGGCGTAAGTATCAACAGGTGGCCCACGCCCATACAGAAGATGCTCTATTCCTTCGAAAAGGAGGCGAGAGCCCCTACTACGCTGCGCCCCATTACAAAGATTTTTCCAAGGCCAAAGATGCGTATGAAGCTTTGTTTCATCACATGGACACTCTGGGACAAAAGAAGATCTTAAAGGACGTGGAAAGAAGTCAACTGGATGACCTTGAAAAACTTGGCTATCAATTCTCCTATATCCTAGATCGAGACCAACAAGAGTACATTCATTTGGTGGAGGATCTGCAAAGTTATCCAGGAAAGAAATTCCACAAAAAGCGCAATCATTTTAACCAATTTCTAAGGAATTATCCCTATACTATCAAGTATGTAGAGAACTGCATGGACGATTGTTTGGCCTTGGCCAAACAGTGGTTTGACGAAAGTGATCAATCCCCAGCGCTCTATCATGAACTCTTGGGGATAGAGGATCTTCTCCTCCATTGGGAAGCCTTTTCTTTAAAAGGCATTGGCGTCTATGTGGAGGGAAACCTCAAAGGGTTCACCATTCTAGAAGCTATAAACCATGAAGTCCTTTTAAACCATGTGGAAAAAGCAGACAAAGAAGTTTTAGGACTGTATACTTTCTTAGTGCAAAGGGCCATGGAAGCCTTTGGGGATGGCCTGCGCTATACCAATAGAGAGCAAGATATGGGGATTGTTGGCTTACGGAAATCCAAAGAGTCTTATATGCCAGTATTTCTCGAAGAAAAGTTCATCGTCACTTTCACAGAAACATGAGTAAGGAGTGGTAGTTTATGAAAGTAACATTTGGTGGTAATGAGGTACACTTGTTTGGCAAACAGCTGGCTGAGGGAGATGTGTTCCCTGAGTTTGACGTAACAGATACCCACCTAAAAGATGTGGCCTCAACGGAGCTGTCTATACCCAAAGTCATCTTGGTATTTCCATCTGTAGATACCTCTGTATGCTCTTTAGAGCTCTTGACCTTTAATGATCAACTTGAGGCCTTACCAGATTTTAAAGTCTATGGCATCTCCATGGATCTGCCCTTCGCCCAAGGAAGATGGGTTAAAGAAAATGCAGGGGACTATATCACCATGCTCTCAGACCATAAGTTTAGAACCTTTGGTGAAGTCACAGGTACTTATGTAGAGGAGCTAGGCATTTTAACAAGAGCAGCCTTTGTGGTGGACAAGGATGGAAGGATCACCTATGCGGAGTATCTTCCAGAGATTGGTCAAGAACCCAATTATGATCGAATTCTTGAAGAAGCGAAAAAGGTCTTCTAGAATTCAACCCGAAGGCATCAAAAAAACCCATGATCTAACCAAGGAACTTGGTCCAGATCATGGGTTTTCTCATTGAAGAAGCATATGGTCTTTGTAATATTTTAGCTTGTCCCCAAGTTTTTCTACCATGTCTTCTAGATATCGATTCAACAAGTAAAAAGCTGCAGCATTGGAAGCCGTATAATCAAACTGGGATTTCCCAAAGAACACCCCTTCCTCATCAAAGCGCAAATGAACTTCCTCGATCCGCGCAATGTCTCTTTCTGTTTCTTCTGTAGCTTCTGTAAAAATATGAAGATTGTCTTTATAAAATACTTTCACATATCTTCGCTCTTCATCACTTAAATAAAAAGAAAGCTCTAGCTCTTCTTTCATCACGTCATAATAGGTGATAGATACCGGGCTATAGTATTCTTTTAAAAAGGTCAGTAGATCTTTATGAATCTCTTCTTGACTCATCATCTTAGGCGTCTCCTTTCCACGAAAAAATCCCAAACTTAATCTTTACACCAAAGGAAGAAAACTTTTCTTCATATTCTGTCTGAATATTCTCTGTGAATCCTGATGCTCCTAAATCAAAGGTTCTGTATGTTTCTTGAAACCCTTCTTCTTCAAAATAGGATAAGGAAGCTTCAAAGAGTTCATCGTCATCGGTTTTAAACCATACCTCCGTGTGAGGCTTTATAAACCCTTTATACTTTGTCAAAAATCTTGGATGGGTAAGTCTTCTTTTGTTGTGGGAGGCTTTGGGCCAAGGATTACAGAAGTTGATATAGATCTTCTCAATCTCTCCCTCTGCAAAAACTTCATCCACGCGTTCAATGAACATGGGAATGAGGCGTACATTGGTTAGCCCTAGTTCATTGATTTTTCGAAGCACAAATACCAATACTTCATCTTTTAAATCAATGGCGATATAGTTTATGTGGGGATTCTTTTTTGCAAGGGTGGCAATAAACTGTCCTTTTCCACACCCCAGTTCCAAATGAATGGGATGATCATTCCCAAAAATTTCATGCCAAGTACCTTTCTTATCAAAGGGCTCTATGATGGCTTTATCATCTGCCGCCATTTCAGGTCTTGCCCACCATTTTTTTCTTAATCTCATTTCATCACCTTACTTCAATTATTCATACAGAGAAGTATACCTTATCCCGGGGGTTTTTTCATTAGTTTCTTTTATTCTCCCAAAAAATCCATCTACAATGGCTCTTTTCACCAAAAAGGTCTTCTAAGATTCCAAGAATTTGATGTGCATCATTTTTTACTTATTGAATCCCCTTTATACTGTAGAAAACAGTACCTGGGTAAAGGAGGAATAAACTTGAAAGAAACATTAGCCCCAATCCATTATATGCAACACAGACGTATAAAGATCCAAGAAAATCTAGCATTCTTTTTGGCAGACCTTTTTATGAAGGAATCGGTTTTAACATCCCTTTACGATGATTTTGGCCCGCCTTCCAAAGAAGTAGATTTGGGGGTACAAATAGATCATGACCACATCCATCATTGGCTAGCATCTCATGTGATCAGCCAGGAAAAGCGCATGGCCCATTTGATTTATGCCATCCTACAAGAGACTACTGAAGAAGCCCTTCACCTAGCTCATAAGGAGTACGGTGAGCAGCTGGGAAATGCTTTGCAAATAGAAGAGCTTCCCGCCAACGGCCAAGGCCTTTATGACGTGCTACAAGGCATTTTACTGGATGGCATGCCCTGCGACAAAGTCAATCATATGGGTGATTATAGTGGTCATCACTTGGTGTTTACCAGTATCCAAGATCTTCATGGTCCTTATTTTCATGAAGCTGGCCTTCCCGCTTCTCTAGCACAGAGCTTACGCGCTTCCTTTCTAGAGGGCTTCTTGAAAAACTTTGGCCTTTATACCTACCAATATACCCGCAAAGAGGACAGCATTCTCCACAAAATCCTCTGGTAATCAAATAGGTTTTCTTGGCGTAAAGGTCACTCTTTACGCTTTTTTGATATTCTCACTCAGGTGTTGTATACTGAATAGGTCATGGAAAGTAAACGTATCCATGATGTGTTTTTTTCCTTAACCTATGAACATTGACATACGCCGAACCCTTGACTCATGTAGGTTTATACATGTTTTTGCATAAAGATTTTTATCCCCTAAAACATAGTATTCTAAAAACCGATAAGCTATAATGAATTGTAATTATACGGAGGTGCGCATATGAAAATTGAACTCATCGGCTTTCCCATGTTTTATGGCTGTGACAGGCCTGGCGTAGAACATGGTCCAGACAAACTAAGAGAAGAAGGTCTTTTGGAACTTCTAAAAAAGTACAACACCCATGTGGTAGATAAAGGAAACATTGACATCGATTTGGTAGACGTGTCTAAAAAATATGCCAGCCATGACCATATGAAATACTTGAAAGAGGTGGTAGAAGGTAATAAACGCCTTGCCGTCTCAGTAGAAGAAACCTTGAAAAATGGGAACCTCCCCTTTGTCGTAGGTGGGGATCATTCCTTAGGCCTTGGCTCCATGGCAGGGGTAAAAGCTGCCCACAAAGAGGATTTCGCCGTGATTTGGATTGATGCTCATGCAGATTTAAACTTAAACGAAACCAGTCCTTCTGGCAATATTCATGGAATGCCTTTAGGGGCTTCCGCTGGCCTTGGGGATCCTTCCTTAACGGAACTTCATATAAAAGGTCAAAAGGTAGCTCCAAAAAACATCTACATCCTGGGCCTTCGAAGTGTGGATGAGGGTGAAGAAGTCATCATCAAAGAACACGGCATTCATACCTGGAGAATGACAGACATTCGAGAAAGAGGTATGGAAAAAGCCATCCAAGAGCTGTTGGAAAAACTTGCTGAAAGCGGCATCCAGAAAGTGCATCTTTCCTATGATATCGACTCCTTGGATGCAAGACTTGTGCCTGGCACAGGAACTCCTGTGGAAGATGGACTCGAATACGAAGAAAGTAAGACCTTGGTGGAAGCCATCATCGGTACTGGACTTGTACAAAGCATTGATTTTGTAGAGTTTAATCCCATCACCGACAAAGAAGACATGACGCTAAAATCTTCTTTGACCATGCTGGATACCTTCGCCAAAGCATTGGGAAAAGCAGCAAAATCATAGAAACCAAAAAGTGCTCAGAACTACAAGGAAACTTGTCTTCTGAGCACTTTATTTGTTTTTTCTATTCCACCACTCGATGAATCCATTTATGACTCCGATACCTAGGGAAACAAATCATGAGTTTCACCAGTTCTTCTGCAAAACTCATGAGAAAGACTGTCTCCACGGGCAGCTTGAAATACAGTGCTGCCATGGTCACCATGGGGACCCCCACCAGCCATAAACTGGTGGTTTCTGCAAAGAGAGAATACCTGGTGTCTCCTCCCCCTCGAAAGAGGCCAACCACAAAGAGTACATTGAGAAAGCGAACCGGAATAATAAACGAAATGAAGGTCAGCAGCCTAAACGTGGTGAGTCTTGTGGTTTCTTCTAATCTATACAAAGACAAAATGGGATGTTTTAACATCGTTAAAGCCAAGGCTGTCAACAGGCCTATGATAAAAGTCAATTTAATGATCTTTCTGGCGTAGACTCTTAAGAGGGCCATCTCTCCTTTGCCGATGAGATTTCCAATGATGATGGCTGCTGCATTACAAATTCCGAAGGAGAACACATAGAACAGCTGGGTAATGGTGTTTTGAATCTGAATGGCCGCAAAGGAAGATACCCCAAGTTTTGAGTAGGAATAATTGTACACAATAATCCCCAAAGACCATAAGGTTTCATTCAGTAGTACTGGCGCAGCTACCAAGAGGAACTTTTGAATATTGGGCTTTTTGAAAGAGAGCAGCTCCACTAGCTTAGCATTGAGCATATTCTTTTTGATAAATACTATGTAAAACAAGATCCCAAACTCAATGATCCTTGAAATCAGCGTAGCCGTGGCAGCGCCTTGAACTTCTAATCTTGGAAACCCAAAGTTTCCATGGATGAGCAGATAGTTTAATAGTGTGTTGAGCCCTAGGCCCACAATACTGGACACCATGGGCACAAAGGCTTGCCCTGTGGATCTTAGGGCAAAAATCATGGAAAAAGAAAGGTTACTAAGAATGTAACTAAACCCAACAATCCTTAAATAGACCACGGATTGAGCAAGGACCACTGGATCATCTGCGTAGAGACCCATGACTTGCTCAGGAAAAAAGAGTGCCACAACGGAAAACACTGTGGCGATAATCCCTCCTATGACCATGGTCATACCCATGTATTTTTTGAAACTTCTATAATCTCCACTACCGTGGAACTGTGCAAAAAAAATAGCTCCTCCGCTATTTAAACCAAAGGTCATGAGCTGAAAGAGAAAGAACAATTGATTGGCTTGCCCAACAGCTGCAATGGATGTTTCTCCCAGGCCGCCAATCATCAAATTATCCACCATATTCAGGGAAGAAGACAAGAAGTTTTGGACGATGATGGGCACCGCAATCAGCAGCAGCATCTTATAAAATCTTTTTGAATCATCTATTGTTAATTTTTCCATACGATTTACCTCACGCCTATTTAGTATACAAGATTCTTTCCCCTTCGGAAACATCTATTCCATCAAAATCTATTGAAAGCTGAACTTTTCTACTCTATAATCAAGTTAGGTTATGTTTATATAACACTTAATTTAACAGGAGGGAATAGAATGAAGAGTTACGTTTGTGTAGTATGTGGATACGTGTATGATCCAGCGGTAGGCGATGAGGATAACGGAATCGCTCCAGGAACCAGCTTTGATGATCTACCTGAGGATTGGGTATGTCCACTTTGCGGAGTAGGCAAGGACCAATTTGAGGTTGAAGAGTAACATCCCTAAAAGCACCAGGCATCAGCCTGGTGCTTTTCTTTTGTCCAAAAAACAAAGCAGGTCAAGTTCTTTCACTTCACCTGCTTCAAAGACTATTATCCAATTCTATGAATGGTTGTATGCTGACTTCCAGTTTCTGTCTTTTCCATGAAGTCTTCACCCAGCTCTTTTAGAAGAAGCGCAGACAGTTCTTGGCATCTAGCTCGATCCATTTGCTCAACCCCTTCTAACTTATACTTCATATTCATCACTTCATACTTGTTCTCCCCCATAGTGTGATAGGGCAAGAGTTCTACTTTTTCAACATTTTTCAAAGTCTTAATCTTTCTAGCCAATTGAAGGATGTGTTCTTCTCCATCAGTGATGCCTGGCACCACCACGTGGCGAATCCACATCTTGGTTCCCGCTTGTTGAACCGCTTCTAAAAACTTCTTGGATCGATCTTCCTTTTGACCTGCAATAAACAAATACTGTTTAGGGTCTTCATGCTTGATGTCAAAGAGGACCAAATCTGTGTGGGCTAGAATCTCTTCATAGTCACCAAACCCATATCCTGCAGTGTCCAGGGCTGTATGAATGTCCAGTTCTTTGCACGCCTTGAGGCTTTCTAATAGAAATTCAGGCTGAAGAAGTGGTTCCCCTCCAGAGAAAGTCACCCCACCTCCTGATTTGTTGAAATAGGGGCGGTATCTTTTGATCTTCTTTATTAGATCGGAGGCTTCTACTTGGTCTCCTCCACCCATAAGCCAGGTATCTGGATTATGGCAATAGAGACATCTTAACTTACAGCCTTGAAGAAATACGACAGTCCGAATGCCAGGGCCATCCACAAGCCCCATACTCTCTATTGAATGGATTCTACCTTTCAAAGTCCTCACTCCTTATAAAGATTTTTTCTAGGATTCTACCTTACATTACATCATGGAAGGTTCTTGAAATCACTTCCATCTGTTGCTCTTTGGATAATCGATTAAAGTTTACGGCATATCCAGATACACGAATGGTTAGTGTTGGATACTTTTCTGGATGAGCCATGGCATCTTCTAACTTGGCTCTGTTAAAGACATTGACATTCAAGTGATGCGCATCTTGTGAGAAGTACCCATCTAGCACCGATGCCAAGTTCAATATTCTTTCATCTCCTGTTTTTCCAAGGGCGTCTGGGACGATGGAGAAGGTATTGGATACGCCATCTTCACAGGTACTACAATAAGGGATCTTGGCCACACTATTTAAAGAAGCTAAAGCGCCTTCTAAATCTCTACCATGCATAGGGTTTGCACCTGGTGCAAAAGGCTCTCCTGCCTTACGACCATCTGGTGTTGCCCCAGTTTTCTTGCCATACACCACATTGGAGGTGATGGTCAAAACGGATAAGGTGTGCTTGGCCTCTCTATAGGTTTTGTGTCTCTTTAGCTCACTGGAGAACTTCTCTACGATTTTTACCGCTAAGTCATCCACACGGTCATCATCGTTGCCGAATTTGGGGAAATCACCTTCGATATCAAAATCCGTGGTAATGCCTTCTTCATTTCTCTTGGCTGTCACCTTGGCATACTTCATGGCAGATAAGGAATCTGCGGCAACAGAAAGCCCAGCTACCCCAAAGGCCATGAGTCTACCAACTTCTGTGTCATGAAGGGCCATTTGTCCAGCTTCGTATGCATACTTATCATGCATATAGTGGATGACGTTCATGGTATTCACATAAAGCTCCGCTACATACTCTAATACACGATCAAAGTTTTCTACAACTTTGTCATAGTCCAATACCGCATCGGTAATGGGGGCCAAACCGTCAATAACTTTCTTGCCACTCTTTTCATCTACACCACCATTAAGGGCATAGAGAAGAGATTTTCCAAGATTACAACGAGCGCCAAAGAACTGCATCTGTTTCCCTAAGGTCATGGCTGATACACAGCAAGCAATGGCATAATCATCCCCATAGAGCGGTCTCATGAGATCATCATTCTCATATTGAATGGAGTCTGTTTGAATGGACATATCCGCACAAAAATTCTTGAAGTTTTCTGGCAGATCTTGAGACCAGAGCACCGTCATATTGGGTTCTGGCGCAGTACCAAGATTTATCAGCGTATGCATAAATCTAAAGGAAGACTTGGTCACCAGTGGTTTTCCATCTAAAGATACTCCACCAATGGCTTCTGTGACCCATGTGGGGTCTCCCGCAAATAGATCATCATATTCAGGGGTACGCAGATGTCTTACCAATCTAAGCTTGATGACAAACTGATCAATGATTTCCTGTGCAAAGGATTCATCTATGAGTCCCAGCTTCAAATCTCTTTCAATGTAACAGTCTAAGAAGGTACTGGTACGCCCTAGAGACATGGCGGCACCATTGCTTTCTTTTACCGCAGCCAAATACCCGAAATACAAGAACTGAACCGCTTCTTTTGCGTCCTTGGCTGGGTTTGAAATGTCATAACCGTAAGATGCAGCCATCTTTTTCATTTCCTGTAGTGCTTTGATTTGTTCATTGACTTCTTCTCTTTGACGAATCAGGTCATCAAGCATGGGTCCTGTAAGATTCTCCAAATCCTTCTTCTTTTCTAGGATCAATCGATCTATCCCATAAAGAGCAACTCTTCTATAATCTCCGATGATTCTTCCACGTCCATAAGCATCAGGCAGCCCTGTGATGAGTCCTGTACTTCTGGCTGCTCTCATTTCTTTGTTGTAAGCATGGAACACCCCTTCATTATGGGTTTTTCTATACTTAGGAAATTCTTTCATAATGGAATCGGACGCTGTGAGATCATAGGCTTCCAAAGACTGTTCTACCATTCTAAATCCACCATAAGGATTGATGATTCTCTTTAATGGTTCATCTGTTTGAAGCCCTACAATGGACTCTGATTCCTTGATGATGTATCCTGGCTTAAAGTTGTTGATGCCTGCGATGTTTTCTTGGTCAACGCCTAATACACCCTTCTTGATTTCTTCTACAATAAGCTCACTAGAAGCTTCCCAAACTTTTTTGGTATTTTCCGTGGGCCCTTGTAGAAAAGATGCGTCTCCTTCATATAAGGTATAATTCTTTTGAATAAAGTCTCTAACATCTATTTCCTCTTGCCAATTACCAGGTACAAAACCATGCCAATGTGTATTCATCTTTTATTCCTCCTGATTTCTATAACAGATTTGCTCTATTGGCTTAATCTGTTTTATCTTATGAATGTATTATACAATAGGTTCTAAAGAATGTTAAGCCCTAATCAATAAGTTTTTTTCCTGATATTTCTTCCTTTTATAGTTTATCGCTTGACTTTTCATCTGTTTTATGTTTTTTACGCTTTAAACTACGTGTGTTGCAACATATTTAGTACAGATTGCGAATAATTAACTATTTTTTTGCTTTTTTGTCCTAAAATAGTATACACATTGACAGAAAATAATTAGTAAAATACTACAGCATTTAACTCAATCTATTCATTTGAAAAAAATGTCCGTGATGATTTCTCTCCGCAACTCTTTCATCGCACACCATTTTTATGCACTAGTTGATTTGATATGCATCATACAGTTTTTTGTTAATTTAGTACAGTGTTCCGTATAATCCCTATCATTGTCTTCCTCTGTTATATTTCACACAAAAAAAGTAGGAGGTTAATCTCCTACTTCATTGCTATTCTCACCCTCTTGAAAGGACTCTCCCATGACCATCACTTGATCTCTAGAAATCCAGCACTCTTTCGCCACTCTCTTCTTCCCATATTTCTTAGGTTTTTCTTTTATTAGTGCATAACGCAAGAAATTTTCTCCAAGACTCACCATTTCCCTTTTCCATTTAGGCTGGATGTCCATGATGGTGAATCCTGCTCTCCTTGCCAATCGATGAAGGAGCGTAACTCCTAGCACACCTTTGACTTCTTGGTTTTCTGCTAGCTTCATGTAATCCCCCACAAGAGCCAACTCATCATAGAGCATCTTAAATAAGCTGCCATAACTGGTATCTAGCGTACTCAGATTTGTGTTGTTAATATGGATTTCAAAATAAGCATCCCCTTTACGGATGATCGTCCCATCTTTAATGGTGATATCCTTTCCTTTGTGCACTTTAGGGACCAAGTATAAAAAACCAATGTCACTCCCAGGAATACTCTTCCACCCCAGCATTTTCACTAAGGTTTGATCATAAAACGCCACCAAAGGCTTTAATATCCTCATACAAATCTCCTTACGTAGAATAGGGAAGATCCTTTGTGGGCACCACAAACTTAAATCCCTTTTCTTTTAATTTGGGCAAAGCCAGATGAAGTGCGTTGATGGTTCTTTGGGGTGCACCTTCAGCACCGCGACCATCGTGAAGTAGCACAATATCTCCAGCCTTCACTTTATCCACAAGAACTCTTTCAATATGTTTTTCATCCACATACTTACTCCAATCTGATGCATGGATAGACCACAAAATAGGTTTGAATCCATATTCTTTGATGAACCTATTAGAAATCACACTCACCAGTCCCCAAGGCGGTCTATAGAAGTGCACTTTTATGCCCAATCCGCGGAGTACCTCTAGGGATCTTTTGAAATCCTTTTTCATTCCTCTATAAGAACGAAAAGGGGCACCAATATGCCTGTTGGCGTGAAGACCAATGACATGACCTTCCTGCACCATCCTTTTAATGATCTCCGGATTTTTTTCAGCTTTTTCACCCAAAACAAAAAATGTTGCCTTTATATCATGTTCTTTTAGAACATCCAATAACTGAGGCGTATATCGAGGATCTGGCCCATCATCAAAGGTAATGGCCACTTCCTCCCCCTTACAAGATATGCATCGCATCACATTTTTCGAGAAGAACCTGAAGTAAATATTGGGAAGAACACTATATAGCATCACTCCATAGAACAATAAACTGTCCATTTCATCACCTGTCTTTCTTATAAATCACTATCATTCCCGAATCTATTATACCCCTACATCCCTAAAAAATGTTAAAGGGCAAAAAAATAAACAGCCAATACGGCTGCTTATTCTGCACCTAGGTGCTGAAAGTTACTTGACCTAGTATTTGACCCCACACTCGCCTGCTGGAGCTTTTGCTACCCGGACTTAACCTCTCACTACTTACCCTCTCATTTCTGGCAGGACTTACCTCTAAGCCGCACCATGATTGCCAGTACTTTGACTGACTTACGTGGATCCTTTTGCCTGCGACTGGCATGGACTATCAAGGTTTCCCTTGAGCAACTACAAACATAACTTTCAACTGTAAATTATAACCATCTTATTTCCATTAATCAAGTACTTCGAAAAATTTTATCAATTTTCCCTCTCAAAAGGTCCTAACGAGCACAAAAGGTAAGATACACACAAGACACCCCTCCCTTCTCAAGTAGGGCCAAGCAAGTTTTTACAGTGGCACCTGTGGTGTAGACATCATCAATAAGTAGGCCTCTTTTCCCCTTTAAAGGGTCCCAAGATCCACGTTTCATGCGAAGCCCTTTTATATTCTTCCACCGTTCATCCATCTCTAAGTGCTTTTGTTCTACCTTGGGTGGCAAAAACAAGTCATATACCGGCACGTTTAACTTCTTGGCCAGATTCTTCGAGAGGACTTCTCCATGATCAAAACCCAATCGCTTTATGGACACCTGAGACGATGGTGCATAAGTGATAAAATCCACAGAACCCAAGTCTTTGGGCAAAAATTCTTCGATTAATGTCGCCATTTCATTTCCTGCAACAAAAGAGCCATTCTTTTTAAAAGCACTTAGGAGACCTTTCACTTCTTCCGTATACTGAAACAGTGACCACCCTTGCGCCCCGGGAATCTTTCGTAGACGACCAAGCAGTATCCGATCCTTGCAAGGAATACAAAGCCCTTCTGTAGAAGTTCGGCAAATGGGGCACCTACTAGGAGGATACAACAGTGCTAAGAGTTTAGGGATCAGTTTATTCAAAGCCTTCTTCCCATAGCACCTTATTAAAGTATCTTGTGAGCTCCTTGGTTTTTTCCATATCTCTTGAAATATGCTGACATAGCATAATGACTTCTCCATTTAGATCATCGTAAAGCCCACTGCGTAGACAGAAAAAGAGGAGCTCCCGATAACTATATCTTGCTGCATCCGCTCCGTGAATGATGATTTCAAAATTAGTCTCCATGTCTATATAGTCTTCTAAATCATCCGTAATGAAGATGTACGCTTTCTCTTGGTCTTTACATAGCTCTTTCATGGTTTTCGTCCCTATTTCATCCACATCAAAGATGGCCCCCTCCAATGATTCATCTATCTTTCTTAGGAATCTGGCCACCTTTCGTTTCACTTTCTTATCGCCAGTGATAAAGAGCACTTTCTTCTTTTCAAAAACAAACCACAGAAGATACTCATAGACGGAGGTAGGCACAAACTCATCTAAGTTCAATCTGGTTTCAATGAATCTTGGTTCTGAAACAAATCCACTCCTTCCAGCCATGGGCACTTCCATCACATCCATCCCCATGAAGACCACTTCAAAGGAGTAGGCCAGCACTTTGCTACACTTTGGATAGACTAACCCAATGAGTTGTTGCATCTCTGGTTTTCGATGGATGGGAAAGGAATTCACATCATCATAGACCACCAAATCATATCTACTCTTAATTCTTAAGGCCTGAAAGTAATCCACAATGACCAAATGAGCCTGTTCCTTGATTTCCAGTTCTTGATGAATGGATATGGAGGAGAACCCAGCCTCTGCCATGGCACGAACCATCAACACATCCTCTTTCACTTCTCCAGTAATATAGAGTACACGGCCACCCTCATAGAGGACCTTCTTCACCAAATCCTCAATGGGAGAGATGCCCATATAAGGGACTGTTTTAATGTTGATGGCCTTTTGTTCTCCTTGCTTATACCAGTGAAAGAGTTGTTCTTTTTTTTCAAGTTTCATAATGGCCTCCAGTATTATTTATAATGTTATTAGGCT
>DOKV01000134.1 GCA_003510765.1 Clostridiaceae bacterium
TTATTTTGTGTGCCATGGATCCCAGGAGCACGTCTAAAACCTTAGCATCCGAGAGCATCCCTCCAAGACCTAGGGCAAACAAAAAGAGCGCAATGAGTGGCAGCATGCTGGTGATGCCTCCTCTTTGCAAGAGCGCATTTACCGTCCGTATCCCTGCATCAGCACTGTAGCCACTATAGAAGATTGTGAGCATCCTCTGGGGACTTACCCCTTGATAAAAGATGCCCAGGAGCCCACCAAACACTGCTGAAATCACAATGGCAGGAAGCGCAGGTTTCTTCATCATCATCAATACAATGAGTAGGAGAATGGGTAAAAGAGCCACATAGTCCAGCCGAAAGTTTCCTTCTAGGTACTGGGTCATTTCCATCACACTGGCAGCCTCAATGGATTCGCCTTGGTAAGAAAACCCTATGAAGGTGAAGAGAATGGCCGTGATACTGTATGCAGGCACCGTGGTCCAGAGCATATGTTTGATGTGGCCAAACAAGGTGCCCCCCGTCACCGCTGGGGCAAGATTTGTGGTATCTGATAAAGGAGACATTTTATCTCCAAAATACGCACCAGAAATCACCGCTCCCGCAGTGATTCCAGCCGGAACACCTAGGGTTTCCCCCACCCCCATCATGGCTATTCCTGCTGTACCAATGGCACCCCAAGAAGTTCCTGTGGTTAAGGCTACAATGGAGGTGAACCCTAGGGCAGACACTAAAAAGAACTGACCTTGAAAAATCATTTGATAAAACATTGACAATTATATCGTAATAACGTAATATATCAATGTATGAAAGGAGATGCTTATGAATAGAGATTATGAACAGTTTCAGCAAACAGCCGAGCTTCTAAAAGCCTTGGGACACCCGGTACGTCTTTGTATTCTAAAAGGACTACTGGACACAGGTGGCTGTAATGTCACCCACATGACCCACTGCTTGGCGCTGCCCCAATCCACCATCTCCCAACATCTGCAAAAACTAAAACAGGCAAAGATCATTGAAGGAGAACGAAAAGGCCTTGAAATCACCTATCGTGTAACCAGTGATTTAGCCAAGCAAATCATGACACTCATGGACCTTTAGGAGGAAAAACATATGACCAAAACACTCATCATCGGTGGCGTTGCTGCAGGAGCATCTGTTGCCGCTAGACTTCGTAGACTAGACGAACACATGGACATCATCCTTTTTGAAAAGGGATCCTATATTTCCTTCGCCAACTGTGGTCTTCCCTACCACATTGGGGAAGTCATCAAAGAAAGAGACCAGCTCATTCTCCAGACCCCTGAAGCCATGAAGGCGCGATTCAACCTAGATGTCCGGATTCATTCAGAAGTGATTCAGGTGGATCCCAAGCATCAGAAAGTCACCGTGGATAGCAAGGATCGAGGACTTTATGAAGAGTCCTTCGATTATCTGGTCATCGCCCCAGGGGCCAAGCCTATGAGGCCACCCATCCATGGTATGGACTCAAAGCTGATCTTCTCTTTAAGAGATTTGAAAGATATGGACCTCCTCAAAGCACAGGCCGATGAACATCCAAAAGGCAGGGCCATCGTCATCGGTGGAGGCTTCATCGGTATTGAAACCGCCGAAAACCTTATAGAACGAGGCCTCACTGTATCCTTAGTGGAAGCTGCACCTCATATCCTCGCACCACTGGACAGTGACATGGCCACCATTGTGGCCCATGAGTTGGTGGACCATGGACTAGACCTTCATGAAGGGGATGCGGTTTGTGCTTTCACCGAAGTGCACGATAAAATCCAAGTGGAGCTTGCCAGCGGAACCCTTTTAAAAGGAGACTTTGTGGTCTCTGCCATGGGTGTTGTCCCTGATACAGCGTTTCTCAAAGATTCTGGCATAGCCCTCACAAAGAGAGGCCACATCAAGACTGACACCTACCTTCGTACCAACTTCCCAAACATCTATGCCGCAGGAGATGCTGCTGAAGTGACGGATTATATGACCAAGGAACCCTTGGCCCTTCCTTTGGCAGGACCTGCCAATAGACAAGGACGCATCATCGCAGACAATATTTCGGGAAAAGAGGTGCCTTATAGAGGAGCCTTGGGCACCTCCATTTTAAAAATCTTTGATCTCACCGCCGCTTCCACCGGCATCAATGAGCGTAACGCTCGAGCAAAAGGACTCTCTCCAAAAGCCATCTACATCCATCCCAACAATCATGCTGGATACTATCCTGGGGCTACCCAGATGACCATCAAAGTTCTCTTTGATGAGCATCGAAAGGTCCTTGGTGCTCAAGTACTCGGCTATGATGGTGTAGACAAGTTCATCGACGTCATCGCCACGGTGATGAAATTCGGTGGCACCATCGATGATTTAAAGGAGTTGGAACTGGCTTATGCACCACCATACTCCAGCGGGAAATCCCCCGTGAACATGGCAGGGTTTGTGGCGGAAAACACGCTAGATGGCTTGGTGGATCATGTGACCTATGAAGACTTCGAAAAAAACTTTGATCCAGAAACCATGATGCTCCTGGATTTACGAGACCACGTGGAAGTAGAAAACGGCAGCCTCCAAGGCCATCGACATATCCCCTTAAATGACCTACGGAACAATCTAGACACCTTAGACAAAGAAAAGCTCATCTACCTCTACTGCCAAGTGGGCCTTCGAGGCTACTTGGGTGCAAGAATCCTCAATCAACACGGCTTTCAGACCAAAAACATCACCGGAGGCTACAAGCTCTACAAAGCGGTGCAGCCCCTGGAAAAAAAGGAGACCCCAATGAGTGAATCAAAACCCTTAGAAGAGGTTGCCACCGGCAACATCATTGCCTTAGATGCCACAGGTCTTTGCTGTCCAGGACCCCTCATGCGTGTGAAAAGCACCATGGATCAAATAGCCCCAGGAGATCAAGTGGACATCACGGCCTCAGATATGGGCTTTTATGAAGACATCAAAGCTTGGGCTCGTCGTACGGGCAACGAGCTCCTAAGTGTACATAAAGAAAAAGGACTCATCAAAGCCTCCCTTCGCAAGGGGCTTCAAAGTGTAGCCGACAACCTACCCACCGCGTGCACCAACGGCAAAAACGGCAAGGAAGATCATATGACCATGGTGGTCTTTTCAGGAGACCTGGATAAAGCCATCGCCTCCTTCATCATCGCCAACGGCGCAGCCTCCATGAACAAAAAAGTCACTCTCTTTTTTACCTTCTGGGGCATGAACATTCTAAGAAAAGACACCCATGTACCGGTGAAAAAGAACTTCATTGAAAAGATGTTTGGCTTCATGATGCCCAAGGGTTCTAAGAAGCTTGGCCTCTCCAACATGAACATGGGCGGTGTGGGGCCAAAGATGATTCGTGGCCTCATGAAGAAAAAGAATGTCCAATCTTTAGAAGAGCTTATTCAAGCTGCCATGGACAGTGGTGTTGAAATCGTCGCTTGTCAAATGAGCATGGATCTTCTTGGCCTTCGCCATGAAGAGCTCTTAGATGGCGTAAAGCTTGGTGGCGTAGGCTATATGCTGGCAGAGTCTGACGACTCCAATGCCACCTTGTTCATCTAG
>DOKV01000181.1 GCA_003510765.1 Clostridiaceae bacterium
TTTTCCAAGCGCCTTAATGAAGAAGGCGTGTATGCAAAGTCCATCGTCTTCCCCACAGTGCCCATGGGTACAGGAAGAGTGAGAAATATGCCCACAGCGGAGCATACCAAAGAGATGCTTTTGGAAGCAGTACGGATTTATGAAAAAGTCGGAAAAGAATTAGGTGTAATTTAAGGGAGAGAATCTATGAAGAAAATACTCATTACAGGTGCCATGGGGCAGCTAGGCTCAGAGCTCACCACGGTTTTAAGAAAGCAGTATGGACAAAACAACGTCATTGGTACAGACATTCGAAGACCAGAGGAAGGGTCGCCCCTTCTAGAAGGGCCTTATGAGCTTTTAGATGTGTTAGATGGGAAAAAGATGGCAGAGATTGTGGCCGGAGAAAAGGTAGATACCATCATTCACCTAGCGGCCCTTTTATCCGCTACAGCAGAGAGAAATCCGCAGCTGGCTTGGGACATCAATATGGGCGGTCTCGTCAATGCTTTAGAAGTGGCCAGAACCTATGATACCAAGTTCTTTACCCCCAGTTCCATCGGGGCTTTTGGCCCTAGTACACCCAAGGTAGCCACTCCACAAGATACCATCCAAAGACCCACCACCATTTATGGGGTGACCAAGGTATCCGGAGAACTTCTGTGTGATTACTATTTTCAGCGATTTGGGCTAGATACAAGAGGCGTACGCTTTCCAGGACTCATTGGTTATGTGACAGAACCTGGTGGCGGAACCACAGACTATGCCGTGGACATTTACTATGATGCCTTGAAGAAAGGTTCTTACGAGTCCTACATCGACAAAGGAACCTTCATGGATATGATGTATATGCCTGATGCCCTGGATGCCATCATTCAACTCATGGAAGCAGATCCAAAGAAACTCATTCATCGAAATGCGTTCAATATTTCTGCCATGTCCTTTGATCCAGAAATGATTGCACAAGAGATCAAGAAGCACATCAAGGACTTTACCATGAGCTACAATGTGGATCCTGTTCGTCAAGGCATTGCCAACAACTGGCCAGACAGCATCGACTATCAAGCAGCCATAGAAGAGTGGGGTTTCAAAACCAAGTATGATTTGGCTGCCATGACCGTGGATATACTAGAGAAGCTCAGAATCAAACTTGGCGTCACGGATCGATAATATGAAAAAAGAAGGTGAAAATATGGGCGATGAACTCTATGTTGTAAATAGCCGTATCCTCCCAGAGATTTTTTCTAAAGTATTAGAGGTGAAAACCCTACTGCATACGGGGAAGGTCAAGGACATCAGTGAAGGGGTCAAGGAAGTAGGCATCTCTAGAAGTGCTTATTATAAGTATAAGGATCATGTCTTTCTTTTATCTGAAGGAAGCAAAGGCAGAAAAGCTACTTTTTCCTTCCTCATCAGTCATGAGGCAGGAGTACTGTCTAGTATTTTAGAGAAGCTTCGAGATGTCCATGCAAACATCATCACCATCAATCAAGACATCCCCATCAACAATGCGGCCAGCATGAATCTAACCATTGACACCCAGGAAATGACCGTGGGCGTGAAAGATCTCCTAGATCTTTTTGATCAAGAAGACTACATCATCAACGTGCAATTGGTGGCAGTGGAGTAATAGAAAAAAGAAGTCGTCACAAAACTTGTGGTCAGTTTTGTGACGACTTCTATATTTTTCATGGGTTTCTTCTGGCAGAGTTTTGGAAATTTAAGGGAAGATAAGGAAGGTTATATTGGCGCTAGTAGGAGCTTCCTTGAGTAGTTGCAGGATTCCTTGGAGTTGGCCTAGATAGGGCTAGGGACCCATTACACAAAGGTCTTTCACCCTTGGTGTGCCCTCTACCAAGGGGGTCGCCTTTGGGCAAGAATTGCAATGGTGCTGGCTTTTCTCTCCCCGCTTATTGGACTCCATAATAAATGGAGCCTTTTACAACAATTTATTGAGATTTTCTCCACCGAATGATCAAGAAGTTTGTCATAAGATTTCCAAGTATAATTGAGATGATCATATAGATTGAGAATATATAGCCTAGTTCTTCAAATCCCTCCAGGGTTTCCAGCTGAATCTTCAGTGCATAACGCATGATGAGAATCACGCCAGTGATGCTTGGAAGAAACCATACCCACTTCTTACGGAAGAATGTGGAAAGTAGCAGAGATGTTCCTGCGCCTAAAGCTAGAAGCACGAGTACTGTCCCTAGGATTTTATCCATATCTTTGTACTCCTTTATAATGAAATGGTCGGATAAAGAACTCTTCGTCTTTATGCCGACCATTTCATTTTTATTATGTCATGCTATTTTTAAAATGCTGAATTTTTGGCCGTAGCTGCTCCATGGTCTTTAAGATCATAAAGAGTAGGGCGGTGTCGATGGGGAACATAAGAACGTTCTTTACCACCCGTGCACCCAGTAAGACGATGAAGGCATCCCCATACATCATGCTTAGCCAGAGGGTTGTGAGGCCCAGGTTGATGACCACTGTGATCACCAAGGAGCTTAGGACTACGTTGAGTAGTGAGACCTTTTTCTGATAGAAGAAAAGGCCAAAGAAAGCGCCTGTTAAGATGGCATTTAGTGTGAATCCTGGGAAGAAGAATCCGTTGGGTCTTACGATGAAGCCCAAAAGGTCACTGACAAGGCCGATGGCACCACCAACAATGGGTCCAAAAAGCATACCGCCAGCTGCAATGGGCAGAGACGCAAAGCTAATTTGGAGGGTAGGGGTGATGGGGACCTTAAAGAAAGACAATACGACACTAATGGCGATGAGCATACCACCGATGGTAACCACCGAGGTTTTCCTCATCTCTTGTGCAGAGGACTTGAATGTGTTCATCATTTTTTCCATAAAAAATGACCTCCCTTTTTTTGTGACTAACCACATAAAGAGAAGACTCTTCTGTGGCAACGGAATGCGGAAGATGTACCGTAAACAGCTGTTGTTTTTCGTCCAGTGGCAACTTCCCGTCCATCTGGCACTTAACGCACATCATCCTACTTTGCCTGTCTTTATTGTAAACAACTACAATGACTTTTTCAAGTTTTTAACAAGATATGTGACATTGGCAATTCAATTGAGCGCAATTTTTCAAGTTGATGATAAAGGAGCCTTTTTTCTTGAGAATGAAAATGAAGCTTGTGGCATAGTTCTCGTAAAAAGAGCACAGTTTCCAGAGGTTATCACCTGTAGCTCTTCCTAGAACTGTGATACAATCAAGAAAGAATATAACAATTGGAGGCGAAAAGATGAAAGAATTTCATGTAGAGAATCGTAGAAATGTAGCGGAAAAAATGAAGGAAGGATCCTTGATGATCCTTTTTGCGGGGGAAGCGCCTAAAAAATCAGCAGATGCAGTCTACGACTTCACACCCAATAGAAACTTTTACTATATGACCGGCATTGACGAAGAACAGGTGATCTTGGTTCTGGAAAAAAAAGCCGGGGAAGTGCTGGAACACCTCTTTATTAAGAGAAGAGACCCGGTGATGGTGAAGTGGGTAGGAGAATCCATTTCAGAAGAGAAGGCCAAGGAAGTATCTGGCGTGGAAGACATTCGCTTTTTAGATACCTTTGATGCGTATCTTCATCAATCCATAGCCAAGGAAAGTCTTGAGCGTATCTATTTAGACCTGGAAAAAGACAATTTCAACAGCCTAGAGGTCGTGGGTAGCCGATTTGCCAAAATGATAAGAGAGAAGTATCCACAAGTGCGTATCAAGAACATCTACAATGAGATCTGTGCCCTTCGGGTGTTTAAGAGTCCTGAAGAGATTGCGCTCATGAGAAAAGCCATTGCCATCACCAAGGACGGCATTGAAGCCCTCATGAAGAATACCAAAGCTGGGATGAAAGAAAATCAGTTGGAAGCCCATTTCAACTTTGTGCTCAAAAGCCAAGGGGTGAAAGACTTTGCTTTTACCACCATCTGTGCAGCAGGGCAAAATGCCACAGTGCTTCATTATGTGGCCAACAACCAAGAGGTGAAAGACGGAGACTTGGTGCTACTGGATTTGGGTGCTCAATATGGCTACTATAGTGCAGACATTTCCAGAACTTTCCCAGTGAATGGGCGGTTTACAGAGCGTCAAAGAGTCTTTTATGACTTGGTGCTGAAAGCCCATGATGCGGTGTTGGACATGCTGAAGCCTGGGGTACCTTTCACAAGAATCAATGAAGTGGTTCATGAGATTTATGCCAAGGAGCTGAAATCTCTGGGACTCATCGAAAAAGATGAAGAAGTACGGAAGTATTATTACCATAATACCTCACACTTCCTAGGGCTAGATACCCATGATGTGGGCAGACGGGACTTAGTCCTTGAAGAAGGGATGGTCCTTACGGTGGAACCAGGACTGTACATCGAGGAAGAGGGCATTGGCATCAGACTTGAAAATGACATCCTCATCACTAAGGACGGCATGGAGAACCTATCCAAGGATATTCTCATCCGTCCAGAAGATGTGGAAGCATTTCTGGCAACAAGAGCCTAATCTATAAAGTTCAGGCATAGGAGGGAAAAATTCCATGGCAAAAATAGCAATGCATGGACAAGGATCCATGAAAGAAACCACCGGCTGGTTTATTGAAGAGATGCTAGACACGGGGGCATCTGTAGAGCTCTTAGAGTCCACTGAAAGGACCTTGGGAGGCGTTTCTTTTGCGGTGTTGGTTTTTGAGAAATATTTCATGAGAGCATCCAATAGGGCCAGCTTGACGGTGCTCTTCACAAGTAATGGAGAAGATCTTTTTGTGGACATCATCGGCGCTGGCGGAGGCCAGGGGGTCTTCTTTAAGCTTTCCTGGGGATCTAAGGAAGATTTTGTGTATAGCGCTCGAAAGGTTCTAGAAAAACGAGACTTTCGGGAACTTGCCTAGAAAAAGAACGATCAGTGGACAAAAAAAGAGGCCTTTGCATGATGCAAAGGTCTCTTTTTAGATGGTGCAGATAACAGGAGTCGAACCTGCACGAAGTTTCCCCCACTAGCACCTGAAGCTAGCGCGTCTGCCAATTCCGCCATATCTGCATGGAGTTGAAATCTACATATATTGTTATACCAGTTTCCGTAGGTCCTTGTCAAGAATTTGTTTCTAAGAGTCCCAGGGCTCCTCTGTAGTAAAGAAGCATGAAAAAGGACATGAATACGATGGCTTTGATACAAGCTGTGGCTAATCGTTAAAAGGTGCAAAGAGGGGGTTCAAATGCCCTTGAGGGGGTGCAATTATGCTGAGCGATCAATGCAGCCAGTACACCAGTGAAGCGTTTAAGGAAGCCCTGGCCCAACACGGGCTGATTCAGAGCCTGTCAGGAGTCGATCACTGCTACGAAAACGCACGCATGGAGAGCTTCTTTGCCACGCTGAAGAAGGGGTTACTGTACCGCCTTCCCACTTACCAGATGAAGCGGGAGGGGGTAAAGCGGTGGATCTTCCGCTATGTGTTCACCTATTACAACCGGGAGAGGGTGCATACCAGTAACCCGGGTGGCCTTCCCCCAGCGGTCTATCGCGCCATCCAGGAAGAGCAGAAGTTAGCCGCTTTTGTGTGTTTAACTGACTGCACTTTTTTTGAAAATTCCAATGGCTTCAATTATAATAAACTTACGAGAATGCCAAACGGGCGATGACGAAAACATATTCGTCAATATTAAAAACACTGACTCTTATGCACCCCACAGCGCTTACATCATCGCAGAAAGGAGTGTTTTATGAAGAACAGATTTACGGAAATCATGTCCTGCTTAGTGGCTGCACTGCTGCTTGGAATGACAACAGCATTTGCTGCTGCATCACCTAATTATGCGACAAATAAGCATAAGGATTTGTCGCCCTACTACTATGGATATGTTCAGTTTCAACCGTCATACGTCGAAAACGGAAATCACGCTACCCGCGGTTATATCCGCTACTGGCGATACGATCTTTTGGGAAATGTTGTGAATGATACGGGTAGGCTCTATACCGCTTATGGAAATGGTCCGAATGATGGACGCATCCTGAGTCGAAGCTATACCTATACAGACTCCATCATTCCCAATCCGCACAAAACACAGTTTAGATACGGATTCGATTGGGTACCCCATGGCTCCGGCATCTGGCCTGTAAAT
>DOKV01000208.1 GCA_003510765.1 Clostridiaceae bacterium
AAGAAGCCAGTTCCTGGAGACGGGGATGGTACCCAAGAAATGGGCGCTTTGGCCGCTTTGGATGCATTAAAAAATACAGGGGTAAACCCTTTAGACATCGATGTGATTTTGTCCGTGGGAGAAGAGTGGAAGGAATATCCTTTAACCACCTCTGCCCTGTACATCCAAGATCGTATTGGTGCAGTGAATGCCTGGGGCATCGATCTAGCCAATAGATGCTGCACCACGGTGTCCACCATGAAAATTGCCAAAGATATGCTCATGGCAGATGACTCCATGGATACCATCCTTATCGCAGGGGGCTATCGAAACGGAGACTTTGTGGACTATACAGATAAGAACATGTCCATGATGTACAACTTAGGGGCAGGTGGCGGCGCCATCATCTTAAGAAAAAATTACAACAAAAATCTACTTCTTGGGTCCCACGTCATCGCAGATGGCTCTTTAGCCAGAACCGCTGGAGTGGAAATTGGAGGCACTTGCCATCCCATCACCAAGGAGAATCAAGAAGAAGCTTATAAGAGCTTACGACTCATGGATCCAAAGAAGATGAAGGACAGACTCAATGAAGTATCCATGCCCAACTGGTACAAGTGTATTGATGAGTCTCTTCGAAAATCCAATCTAGAAAGAAAGGACATTGACTATCTGGCCATCCTACACATGAAACGCTCTGGCCATGTGGCCATGCTCAGTGAGCTGGGCATGACAGAAGACCAATCCATCTATCTGGAAGATTATGGACACATTGGGCAAATCGACCAAATTCTATCCTTACATCTGGCTCTTGAAGCTGGAAAGGTAAAGGATGGTAGCGTTGTGGCCATGGTAGCCGCAGGGATCGGCTATGTGTGGGCAGCCAATGTCATTAAATGGGGTGAAAACTAAGTGAGTACATTTATACAAATTATCCTTAGAAGCCTTGAAACTGGAAGCATCTATGCTTTAGCAGCCCTTGGGATCATCATCATCTATAGAACTTCCTACACCACAAACTTTGCCCAAGGGGCTGTGGCCATGTTCAATACCTTCGTGGTGACATTTCTCTTTAATAAGTTTGGCTTACCCCTATGGCTTGCCGTCATGGGCGGAATCTTAAGTGCCATCCTCATGGGCTTCCTCATCGACTTGTTGATTTTAAGACATACGAAAAATGTGTCCCCGGTGGCCAAGCAAATCATTACCTTAGGGCTGATCATGATTGTCTTAGGCCTTGCCCCCATTTTCTTTGGGGTGGATCCTTTGAGACTTCCAAGGCTCATTGCCACGGGAGACTTAGCGGTATTTGGGGCCTCCATTTCTTACAATGGACTCTTTAACATTGCCTTTGGCTTAGCCATCATGAGCCTCATGTTTTACATTCTCCAAAGAACCAAGTGGGGCCTGGCCATTCGAACCACGGCTTCCAATGAATATGTGGCAAGACTCATGGGCGTTCCCACAAAGAACGTCACCATGGCGGCCTGGGGTGTTGCGGGCGTTCTTGGGGTCATCGCAGGTGTCATGACGGCGCCCATGACCTCCGTCACCTTAAACCTCATGGATGAAGTGCAAATCACTGCGCTGGTGGCTTGTGTCCTTGGTGGGTTCCAAACCTTCCATGGCCCTGTCATTGGTGCATATATCATGGGGATTGTGCGAAACCTCTTGCTGTTTTATGTGTCTTCCGTTTGGGGCGGACAGATTCTCTATATTCTCATCCTGATATTCATAGTCTTTAGACCTTATGGACTCATCGGGAAGAAGATTGTGAAGAAGGTGTAAGATGAAGAATATGACAAAACAAATGAACATTTTGAAACGCTATCCAATTCTTGGATTTGTGCTCTTCGGACTACTCCTGGCATCCATTCCACCACTGGCTTCTGCAGGAATCTTGAAAAATGGGTATGTAACCACCATTGGTGGGACGCTGATTTATGCCATTGCAGCCATTGGACTTAATGTGCTCTTAGGATGGTCTGGTCTCATTTCCTTAGGTACGGCTGGATTCATGGGCCTTGCGGCTTACATCTCCGCCTATCTCACCATGGACTTAAACCTGCCTTTTGAGCTGGCTATGTTCCTGGCCATTTTACTCCCTACGTTGCTGGGGATTCTGGTGGGCCTTGTGTCCTTAAAAATTGAAGGGCTGTACTTAGCCATTGCCACTTTGGCGGTGTCAGAGGTGCTAAGAAAAACCTTTGAAGAGTTGGTGCCCTTTACGGGGGGATTCAGTGGGAAATCTGCCAATTATCCAACCCTATTTGGTCTTTTTGAGCTGGATCGAACCACAACCTATTACTTTATTGTATTTGTTTTGGTGGTGGTGATGATCCTCACCTACAATATGATGAATGGACGACTGGGACGGGCTTTAAACGCCATGAGAGGGTCTGAAGCAGCAGCCCAGGCCATGGGTGTGAATTTACTCACCCATAGACTCATTGCCTTTGCTTTAGCCACTATTTTTGCCAGCGTGGCTGGAGTCCTCTATGTCCACTTCATCAAGTTCTCCTACCCCACCACTTGGGTACTGAAGATGTCTTTAGACTTCTTAGCCATCATCATCATCGGTGGACTGCGGTCCATCTATGGCACGGTCCTAGGAGCCTTCATTGTCACGGCTGTACCGGATTTGTTTTTGAAACAGATTCCCTACTTTGACAACTTGTCCTATGTACTCAATGGACTCCTGATCATTGTGGTGATCATTTTCTATCCCAATGGTCTGGTGGGCATTGGCTATGACGTGAAGAAATTATTCTACAAACTAACCAAAAGGGGGACGAAAAATGAATAACATGGAAAATACCGTCCTCAGTGTAAAGAACTTATCCATCTCCTTTGGCGGACTCAAAGCCGTAGACAGCCTGACCTTTGACATCAAAGACAAGGAAATCTATGGACTCATTGGCCCCAATGGTGCAGGAAAAACCACCGTGTTTAACTGTATCACCCAGTTTTATAAACCCAATACAGGAGAAATCCATTTTAAGGGCGTAGGCGGGGTCACAGAGCTCACCACAAAGCCTGTCCATGAAATCATCAAACTGGGCCTTGTGAGAACCTTCCAAAATGTAGAGCTCATCAGAGAACTCAGCATCATTGATAATGTGCTCATTGGTGGACATATTGATTTTAAAGCCAATACCTTTGCCCAAGCACTGCGCTTGCCCAATGCCCGGCGAGAAGAGAAGAAATATCGAGAAGAGGCAGAAAAGATTCTAGAGAATCTTGGTATTTTAGAGCGTAAAGACATGCTGGTAGGGGGGCAACCCTACGGAATCTTAAAGAAAGTAGAGTTTGCAAGAACCCTTATGGCAAGACCCAAGCTCATCATCTTAGATGAACCTGCTGCGGGGTTAAACGATAGCGAGACCTTAGAATTGGCAAAGCTTATTAAGAAGATTCGGGATGAGTATGACTGTGCCATCTTACTGGTGGAACATGACATGAGACTGGTCATGGACATCTGCGATCGCATCTGTGCCATCAACTTTGGAAAGCTTCTTTCCATTGGCACACCCAAGGAAATTCAGCAAAATAAAGCTGTACAAGCAGCTTATCTGGGGGTGGAATAGATGAGTGAAAAGAAGATTGCATTAGAAATCAAAGGACTCCAGGTGAATTACGGAGCCATTCAAGCACTGAAAGGGATTGATCTCACGGTGTACGAAGGCGACGTGGTGGCTATATTAGGCGCCAATGGGGCTGGGAAAACCACCACCCTAAAGAAAATTTCAGGTATTGTAGCCAGTGAGGCCGGATCCATCAAACTCTATGGACAGGACATCACAAAAATGGAACCTGAAAAGATTGCAAGACTGGGCATCTCCATGTCCCCGGAAGGACGCGCTGTATTTCGTGACCTCACCGTGGAAGAAAACCTCAAAGCTGGAGCTTTCACCGTAAAGGAAAAGGACAAAATCCAGAAAAACTTTGAGCGGGTCTACAGATATTTCCCTGTGCTGAAGGAAAGAAAAAATCAGGTGGCCTCCACTTTATCTGGTGGAGAGCAGCAGATGCTTGCTATAGGTCGTGCCCTCATGGGAAGCCCTAGAGTACTCCTCCTAGATGAACCTTCCCTGGGACTTGCGCCCCTTATTGTTCAAGATATCATGAACATCGTTAAGGAAATCAAAGAAGAAGGCATCACGGTGATCATCGTAGAGCAAAATGCTGCACAGACACTAAAGATTGCGGATTATGGCTATGTCATTGAGCTGGGTCTTGTGAATACCCATGGTCCTGCCAAGGACTTGGCTAACGATCCAAAGCTTGTGGAAGCTTACCTTGGCAAACACTAAAACCCTAAAACAGCCTGCATAGGCTATACCTTGTATTTAATGTGCATGAGCACTTAAATAAATTACAAAAACAACCAAACAACATACCAAAACACATACCCAATTCATTTGTTTCAAACAATGTGACACACATTGTATTGTAAGGAGGAAAAAACATGAAAAAAATCGTAGCGATGCTTGCATCTCTAGCACTGGTAGCTTCTTTGGCCGCATGTGGAACTAAGGATGATGCCCCAGAAACCCCAGAAACACCAGGAACCCCAGGAACTGAAGAACCCGGTGAAACCGAAGAACCAGCACAAGGTGTAACAGATACCACCATTAAGGTAGGAAACTCAGCAGCAACTTCTGGAGCCTTCGCGCCAGTAGGTGTACCTTTTAACGCTGGTATTGAAGCGTACTTCGCCATGATCAATGATCAAGGGGGCATCGATGGCAGAACCATTGAATTCACACACATTGATGACGAGTTTGATCCTGTAAAGGGAAAAGCGGCTCTATCTACACTCGTAGAAGATGAAAAGATCTTTGCTTTAGTGGGACACTTTGGCACACCTGTTGTAGGGGCAACCATTGAAGACATTAAGAACTATGGCATTCCTGCTGTATACTTTGCCACAGGGATTGGTCAGTTGTATAATGATAAGGCTGAAGGAAATGAAAGAACTATTTTCCCAGTACAGCCTATTTATCAAACGGAAGGACAAATCATGGTGGCAAGAGCCGTGGGTGACTTTGATGCACAAAAGATTGGCGTCATCTACACCAACGACGATGCTGGGAAGGATCTCTTTTCAGGGATCGAAGAAAAGGCCAAGGAACTAGGTGTTGAAGTACATGCTGAGCAAGTAGCAGCAGGTGCCACAGACGTTTCTTCTGCAGTAACCTCCATCAGAAATGCTGATGTAGACTTTATCATTGGCGCAGCCATTCAAGCAACCATTCCTACCATTTTAAAGGAATTGGCTGCACAGAATGTAAATAAAGACGTGATCACCACCTACGTAAACGTATCTCCAGTGATTTCTGAAGCGGTAGTGAATGAAATTGATGGTAAGTTTGATGTGTATGGCCTTGGATGGGTAGACCTGGTAGAAAATGCAGACAGCTTAGCAGCCTTTGCTGAATGGGCTCCTGACTATGCCACCAACGTCTATGCCATGACTGGTTGGATTGCTGGACACTTCTTTGTAGAAGGTCTAAGAAATGTTGAAGGAACTCTTACCTGGGCAAACTTCATAGATGCCATGGAAAGTGCACCCATCAAGAACCCCTTTGGTGGAGAAATCAACTTCGGGGATGGCCTAAGAGCTGGTACCCAGGAAATGAACATGTCTAAGATTGCCATGGTTGACGGCTTACCTGGCTGGGAGCCTGTAGATGGACTTCAGTCCATGGATTCTCTTCTAGGCAACTAAGAAAGCATAAAAGAATAGACCAGAAAATGTCTCTTAAAAAGGCATAGAAGGTATGCACCCCTAATCTTTACAATGAGCATCATAAGCATTAAGCTTTGTGCCGTGTCTTTTGGGAGCAAATGGTCTATAAAGGGCAGGTGAAAGACCTGCCCTTTTCATAAAAAAAATCATCAGGAGGAAGTTTTGTATGTCGTATAAAGAGAAAGTGATCACCCTAGAACAGGCGTTGTCCATGATCAAAAGTGATATGAACATTGTCACAGGGCTAGGCGCTGCAGAAGCGCAACTCATCATGAACCACATCCATACCATCGCCAAGGATGTGAAGAACGTCACCATCACCAATTGCTTATCCATGGCCAGTGGAGAATTTTTACAAGAGGAGTATGTGGATGCCTTCAACATCGATGGATGGTTTTTCTCTCCACCTCTTAGAAAAGCTCATAAACACGGGAATGTATCCTTCATTCCCAATCATCTACATTTGGCTGGCTGGAAGAGGCTGGCCCATGTGAAGCCAGACCTTTATGTAGGTAGTGCCTCCATGCCAGATGAGCATGGGTTTGTGTCTTTGTCTACTTCCAATACCTATGAAGCCATGATGATTGAGGCAGCAGATGTGGTGATTTTAGAAATCAATCCCAATTATCCTAGAACCTTTGGGGATGTGGAAATTCACGTCTCTGAAATTGACCATTTCATAGAAGCAGACTATAAGGTGCCTTCTCTACCGGATGTGGAACCCAACGAAAAAGACCTGAAGATTGGGGCTTATATTGCAGAGCTCATCAACGATGGAGACACCTTGCAGCTGGGCATCGGAGGTATTCCCAATGCCGTAGCCTCGGCCTTAAAGGGGAAGAAAGACTTGGGTATCCATACAGAAATGATGACCTCTGGCATGGTGGAGCTCATCGAATGTGGTGCAGTCACTGGGAAGAAAAAGACCCTGCATAAGGGAAAGCATGTAGCCACCTTTGCCTTGGGCAATCAAAAGCTCTATGATTTCATTGACAACAATCCTTCTGTCATGATCTTAAACGGCAAATATGTCAACGACCC
>DOKV01000099.1 GCA_003510765.1 Clostridiaceae bacterium
CTTATTCCCAGGCCATCCTTGCTGGGAACATGATTTATACTTCTGGACAGCTACCCATGGACCCTGAAACGGGAGAAATGGGAGGCAATGACATCGTCTTGCAAACCCGCATGTGCCTCAAAAATGTCCGAGCCATTTTAGAAGAAGCGGGCTCTAGCATGGATAAGATCGTGAAGACCACTGTATTTCTCAGTGACATGGCAAACTTTGCCAAAATGAATGAAGTATATCAAGAGTTTTTCACCGGAGACTATCCTGCGCGCTCAGCCTTTCAAGTGGCGAGGCTACCTAAGGATGCCCTAGTGGAAATTGAAGTTGTTGCCATCGTCTAATAGTTTTCATGTGGAGGAAATTTGACCATGAGTGTAAAATATTTTGCTGAGCCTTTTAAGATCAAGATGGTGGAACCCATCAAAATTCTCACCAAAGAGCAGAGAGTGGAGAAGATCAAAGAGGCCAATTATAATGTCTTTAGCCTGGCGGCAGAAGACTGCTACATTGACCTTTTGACAGACAGCGGCACAGGAGCCATGAGCGCTGACCAATGGGCAGGAATCATGCAAGGGGATGAGTCCTATTCGGGCTCCAAGAGCTTCTATAGACTGCAAGAATCCGCCAAGGATATCTTTGGCTATGCTTTCATCCAACCCGTGCATCAAGGCCGCGCAGCGGAAAAAGTTGTCATGCCCATCTTCCTAAAGGAAGGGAAGATCTCCATCTCCAACATGCATTTTGACACCACCCGTGCCCACGTGGAAATCGCTGGAGCCAGAGCCGTGGACTGCGTGGTGAAAGAAGCCTTAGATACAGAGTCTTATGCACCTTTTAAGGGGAATATGGACAATGAACGTCTGGTGAAGATCATTGAAGAGTATGGACAAGAAAAAGTAGGGGTGATCATCATCACTGTGACCAACAATAGTGCTGGTGGACAGCCTGTATCCATGGAAAACATCAAAGAAACCAGTGCCATAGCTAAAAAGTATGGCATCCCCGTAATCATAGATGCAGCTAGATTTGCAGAGAATTGCCACTTCATCAAAAAAAGAGAGCCGGGGTATGCGCATAAGTCCATCAAAGACATTGCACGAGAGCTCTTTACCTATGGGGATGTATTCACTATGAGCTCCAAAAAAGATGCCATCGTCAACATCGGCGGCCTGGTGGGCGTAAAGAATGATGAAGCCCTTTTTGAAAAGGTGAAAGCCAACACCATCCCCATGGAAGGATTTATTTCCTACGGCGGGCTTGCAGGTAGAGATTTAGAAGCCTTGGCCATTGGCCTACAAGAAGGCGTCAGCGAAGACTTCTTACAGTATCGTATTGGACAGATGGAGTATCTTTCAGCAAAGCTCACAGAAGCGGGTATTCCCCATCAGAGTCCTGCAGGGGGCCATGCCATTTTCTTAGATGCCAAGAAGCTTCTGCCTCATATTCCTTACCACGAGTTTCCAGGGCAAGCGTTGACCCTTGAGCTTTATATTGAAGCGGGTATTCGTGGCTGTGACATCGGCTCCTACATGCTGGGGAATGATCCAGATACGGGCGTACAGCTGGAATCTCAATTTGAGTTCACAAGACTTGCGGTACCAAGAAGAGTTTATACCCAGTCTCATTTAGATGTCATCGTGGAAGCGTTAAAGGCCATCAAGGAGCGCAAAGATTCATTGAAGGGGTATGCCATCACGTGGGAGCCAAAGATCCTTCGTCACTTCACGGCTAAGTTGAAGCCTTTAGGTGAAGCTTAAGAGGCAATACGTTTTAGAACGTGACCCACTAGGCCTGGAAAATAGGGTGTAGCCGCATAAAAAGGAGACAGAGAAGATCCTCAAAAGATCTTTTCTGTCTCCTTATTTTATGAGTTTTTTTGTCCCTTTGCCAGGAAGGTATGGCGATGGGAGACCCTCATGGCAAAGGGACACTTTTGGGGCTCCCAAGGTTTTCTTTTACTTATAAGCTTCGAATCAAGGCATCCATGATACGTTGCGTGGCTAAGGCGTCCATCCCGGAAGAGGGCACTGCCTTGTCCTCTTGGACGGCGGTGACAAAGGTATAAATGGCCTCTTCAAAGCCCTTGACCTTTTCCACCGTATCCCATTGGGAGGGGGACTTGATCCTGGTTTCGTCATTTTCTTGGACTTCCAAGGTGGCCAAATCCAGCACCCGAAGGGTTTTTCCTTCTTTGATCAGTTCAATAGATTCCATGGTTTTTCCCGCATCTCTATGTAGGAGCGTTTCAATGCGGATCCCTTCTGGAGAGGAGAACCGGTGATTTGCGTAAAGGAGTTGATTTTGATTGTTCACTACAATATGACCATCTTCCATGATGAGTTTCCCGTCCACCATCCATCGAGCAGTGTCCACCAGATGGATGTAATCATCGTTTATGGTGAAAGCAGCCTCCTGGGGGCCAACGCGATGGGCGCGGTTCTTTACAATGCGCAGAAGAGAGGTGGGAGTGAGTTCTTCTTTTAAGAGCTTATATAAGGGTGCAAAACGGCGATTGAAGTTCACCATGAGTTTGGCTTGACTGTGAACACTGTCAAAGACTAATCGTTCACATTCTTCCACTGTAGGGGCTAAGGGCTTATCCATGAGCACGTGAATACCTTTTTCTAAGAAAAATTTCGCCAAGGCAAAATGCGCATCGGTGGATGCGTTGATGATCACCGCTTCACAGTCTTCAGCCAGCTGTGCCAAAGTGTCATAAGCAGGCACCCCATAAAGGCGCTGAAAGGCTTCTCGATTTTCTTTAGTGCGGCTATAACCACCCACCAGGACCCAGCGGTCTTCTTTAGATAAAACAGGCATGTAAGCTTTTTTTGTGATGCTACCAAGCCCCACTAGGCCTATGCGTAGACGATTCTCCATGGACGTCTCCTCCAATCTCAGTGTAGTCTACCTTCTTAAAATTCAGAAGGTTGTGCATATAGACCCATTATATCTGTAAAGGCGCATTCTGACAACGAAAAACCAAAGCGAGGATTCTCTTAGAGAGAGGAGGGAGGGTTTTTCTGGAAGCAAAGAGGATAATTTTAAAGGAGTAAACCTTCTCCTGCTCATTGACTAACGGTCAGTCAGTGGTACAATGAACTTAAGAATTATGAAAGTATAAGGTGAGAGAAATGGCATTTATAGAACTGAAGAATGTGCAAAAGAGATATCAAATGGGTGAAGTGGTAATCACCGCCTTAGATGGGGTAGATTTTGCCATCGACCAAGGAGATTTTGCCGTGGTGGTGGGCGCTTCTGGCGCTGGTAAAACCACGGTGTTAAACCTTTTAGGGGGTATGGATACCTCCGATGGGGGAGAGATTTTGGTGGGGGGCAAAGACATCAGCAAATACAATCGGAAGATGCTCACAGAGTATCGCCGCTTTGACATTGGCTTTGTGTTCCAGTTTTATAACTTGGTGCAAAACCTCACGGCGGTAGAGAATGTGGAGCTGGCAGCGCAAATCTCTAAAGACCCTTTGGATGCAGAAGAGGTACTCAGCATGGTGGGTCTTAAAGACCGGGCTGCTAATTTTCCTTCTCAGCTCTCTGGTGGAGAGCAGCAACGGGT
>DOKV01000011.1 GCA_003510765.1 Clostridiaceae bacterium
ATCATGGCTGCAGGAATATCTTCAAACACGGCGATCTCTTCAGGGGCTAATTGCAGATTTTTTGCTGCCATGAGATAGACGTCAGGCTCAATTTTGGTTTTGCCAGCCATATCTGTGGTGACCAAAGTGTCAAAGAAGTGGTGAATACCTTTACTGGCTATGGTTTCCTCCAGGAGCTCCTTTGAGGAACTGGTGGCGATGGCCATTTTGATGCCGCGTTTTTTTAAAGCTTCTAGAAGCAGCAGTGTGTGATCTTTTAGAACCACATGATGAAGATATTCAAAACGAGCTCTTTGGTTCCATCCATCTTTGATTTCCTCGATGGTTTCTAGAAGTTGAAATTCACTTTTGAAGAAAGCGGCGGTTTCATGGAAACTCAAATGAGAAATCTTTCCCATGAGCTCTTCCGGTGTCATATCGATATCCTTTTCTATTAAAAAGTCCTCATCGATTTTTCTCCACACCCACATGGAATCTATAAGGGTGCCGTCCATGTCAAAGATCACCCCTTTAATATTATCAAACATACTGAATTACCTCCTGAATCATATGAATAAAAACCGCATAGAAACTGCCAATGAAGCCTCCGGCCAACACGTCAGAGGGATAATGCACCCCTAAGTATACTCTAGAGAGGGCCACCAATAAGGCCAGGAACAAATAGACACCAGAGGCCATATGCCCCCTGGTGACCAAGGCTGAGGTTACCGCCAGACAAAAGGCTGCGGTGGTATGCCCAGAGGGAAACGAGTATTCATCGATCCCAATTTTCAAGCTCTTTAATTGGTACAGGGATACAAAGGGCCGAGGTCTTTTGATGGTATTTTTCAAAATGCCTACGGTGAGGGAGGCAAGGACTAAGGCCGCCGCTGCATAGAGGGAAAAGGAATCAATGGCGCTACCTGGCAAGATGGCCAGGGCAAGTATAAAACCGAGGGCAAAGACTTCCGAACCTAAGTAGGTGACACCAATGAAAAAGTAGTCTAAGAATTTATGTTTGAAGTGCTGATTGATATAAAGGATGACACGAGCATCCCAAGCTTGTATTTTTTGAATCATGTATAATATCCTCACTCTTTTCTTACAGTCATGAGGATATTATACATGATTTCACCTGGAGAGAATACCATTTTAGAAGCGTAGGATGCTTTTGGGTATGATAGAATAGGAGAAGAAGAAAGAAGAAATGAGGCGCTTTATGAAGTTGTTAAGAGATGGAGAAACCATAGAAGATTTACAAAGAGAGGGACTTAAAATCATCCAAAAAGCCAAAGGGTTTCGGTTTGGGGTAGATGCAGTACTCCTTTCGGACTTTGCCAAGGTGAAAAAAGGCGAACGAGTCATGGACTTTTGTTCGGGTACGGGCATTGTGCCCCTCCTGCTTTGGGCCAAGGCTGCGCCGAAAGAAATCGTTGGCCTGGAAATTCAAGAGCCATTTTGGGAAATGGCCAAAAGAAGTGTGGCCTTAAATGGCTTAGAAGAACACATTCATATGGTCCACGGGGATGTGAAGGATGAAAAAGGCTTAAAGGAGCTAGGCCAGTTTTCTGTGGTGACGGTGAATCCGCCCTATAAAAAAGAACACAGCGGCATCATCAATGAAAAAGATGCATTAACCATTGCACGACATGAAGTTCTCTTATCCTTGGAGGAGCTGATTCAATCTGCCAGAAAGGTCTTGAAAGACCAAGGTAGGCTCTACCTGATTCATCGACCAGAGCGGCTCATTGATCTTTTTACCCTCATGCGGAAATATCGCATCGAACCCAAACGCCTTCGTATGGTGTATCCCAACGTAAAGAAGGCACCAACCATGGTGTTGGTAGAAGGGGTACGAGATGGCGGCGCTTTTTTAAAGGTGGAAGCACCGCTGTGGATCTATGATGAAGATGGCACCTATTCTGATGAAATTAGAAGAATCTATGGAGATGATCGAAGATGAGTATATTATATATTGTGCCAACGCCCATTGGAAATTTAAAAGATGTGTCCCTTCGCGTGCTAGAAATCCTGCAAGAGGCAGATCGCATTGCTTGTGAAGATACCAGAGTTACAGCAAAACTACTCAACCGTTATGAAATCAAAAAGCCATTGCTCTCTTATAGAGAGCACAATGAAATGGAAGTGTCAGAGGAAATTCTTCGCCTTGTAGAGGCAGGAGAGACCATCGCCTTGGTCAGTGATGCAGGCATGCCTGGGATTTCAGACCCTGGAGAAGTCATCATCAAGAAAGCGGTGGAAAGAGGCATAACGTTTAATGTGCTACCCGGTCCTTCAGCCTTGATGAACGCCTTGGTGGCCTCGGGGCTGAGCACCCGAAGATTCACCTACCTGGGCTTTTTGGATAAAACACGGAAGAAGAAAAGAGAGGAGCTAGAAGAGTTTGTGGGCCGAGAGGAAACCCTGATACTTTATGAAGCGCCTCACAGGATCTTAGATACGTTAGAAGCGGTGAGGGAAGTCTTTGGGGAAAGGCAAATTTGTTTGTCTAGAGAGCTTACAAAGCTCTATGAAGAACATCTAAGGGGCACCGTGTCAGAAGTGCTTCATCATTATGAAGAGAAGACGCCCAAGGGGGAGTTCGTCTTGGTCATTGCAGGAAAAACAAAAGAGGAAAAGCAAAAAGAACTACAAGATCAGTTTGCTCATTTAACCATTCATGAACATCTTTTGCAATATATAGAAGAAGGGTATTCTAAGAAAGATGCGGTGAAGAGAGTGGCGGAAGAAAGAAGCTTACCGAAGAAAGAAGTATATAAGGAAAGTTTGAACTTGTCTTAACGAGGAGGCTTTCCTAAGAAAAAATAAAGCAAAAGGTATGTGGTTTCCTTTTCTTAGGAAAAAAACTTTGATATAAGGTAATAAATAACTTATAATGAAGAGGATAGAAGAAAGCAATGAATGAAAAGGAAGTGATCATCATGCCAGGAAGTAACATGTTTAGGAATAGTACCATAGAAGATACGGTGAAAAGCAAAGCCAAAGAAAGTATGCTGTCCTTGGAGGCTTTCCCCAAGTATGATTTATTTCTTTCCCAAGTCATCGAGTTCATCGAAGATCTCATGAGTGATGAGTCTTATACCGTGAATATCATCCAAAACTACATTAAAAGTGAAGTCATTGCCAAGCCTTATCAAGGGAAAAAAAAGGGGTATACAAAGCTCCATCTGATTCAATTGGTTTTTGTGAGTTATATGCGACCCGTGTTGACTACAGATGAAATCAAGAAGGTTTTTGCCCTGGCTTTTAATGACATCAATGATCGTGAAGACGATGTGATCACTTGGGAGGAGGCTTATGCCCTTTTCTATGATATTGTCAATGAACAAGCCATGAATCCTTCTGCCATTTACCTAGATGAAGCAAGACTTGGACGGATGGTGGATGCACTACACATTCATGAAGAAGATAAAGAAAGAATTTTTGTCTTTATTTCTGTGTTGGCCCTGGTGGCCCAGGCGAGTTTCATCAAGAACACAGCCAAGGAACTGCTCAAATAAATGGCGGTTGTGCTCGAGAAATGCATAGTTCATCATGGGGGTGAAGGCTATGGAAGTATTCTTAGAAGCAGCAGCCAATGTTGGGTTTCCCATGGTGATTTCCATTTATCTATTGACAAGAATTGAAGGTAAGATGGAGAATTTGACCATGAGCATCAACAAACTCAGTTCTGCCCTAGAAAAGTCCTCCTAGTGAGCAAGGAAGCTTCAGTGTAAACTGGAGCTTTTCTTGATTTTAGGAACCCTTTAGAGATTTCCCTGTGGCTTGGTGCTATAATAGACCGTAGTATGAAGCCCCTTGGAGGAGAAAACATGGAGATGAAAATATCTGTCCGTAATTTAATAGAATTTGTCCATCGCCATGGGGACATCGTCTCAGGAGGTCTTGGAACCAGCCCTAAACGCATGGAAGAAGGGACCAAGGCACATGTGAAAATCCAAAAGCAACGACAAAAGGAAGAGGTCGCTTATGAGAAGGAGCGCTATCTTTCCTATGGTCTTAGTCTACCAGAAGGGATGTTTCTTGTGGATGGACGGGCAGACGGTATGGTGCCCAAAAGCTATATAGAAGAGATCAAGTCTACTTATCTTCCCTTGGCGGAAATTACGGATGAGTATGCCTTCCTTCATTGGGCCCAGGTGATGTTTTATGGATTTATGCATATGAAAGAAGAGGGTTTAACAGAGCTTCGTCTGATGCTCACCTATTATCATTTAGAGCATGAAACAGAGCGATCTTTTGAAAAAAATGTCACGTTAAAAGAGCTGGAAACTTTTGTCCATGGGACCATAGAAACCTATATGGCCTATGTTAGGGAGGATCTGGCTTGGAAGAAGAAAAGAAATGCCTCTTTAAAAGAGCTCCCCTTTCCCTTTTCCTCCTATCGAAAGGGCCAAAGAGAGTTGGCTGTGGATGTTTATCGAACCATTCGCCAAGGGGGAAAACTCTTTGCCAAAGCTCCCACCGGCATTGGAAAGACCGTTTCTACTTTGTTTCCCAGCGTAAAAGCTTTGGCAGAAGGGGAAGCAGATAAAATCTTTTATCTCACGGCCAAAGGTCCATTGAAAGCCGTGGCGGAAGAAACCATGGCCCTACTAGAAAAAAGAACCGCCCAGGTGAAGTTTTTAACTTTAACCAGCAAAGAAAAAATCTGCGTTAAAGAGGAGGTCCATTGTCATCCAGAGTATTGTGAACGTGCCAAGGGGCATTATGACCGGATCAATGAATGTATTTTAGAGATTCTACGGGAAGAACGCACCTATCATAAAGAGATGATTTTAGCCTATGCAGAGCGGTATCAAGTATGCCCCTTTGAACTGTCTTTAGACCTTTCCTTTTTTAGCGATGTGATCATTTGTGACTACAACTACGTCTTTGACCCCAGGGTATACCTAAAGCGCTTCTTCACGGATATTCGGGAAGACTATCTATTTTTAGTGGATGAAGCTCATAATCTGGTGGACCGAGCCAGGGATATGTACTCGGCAGAGTTATCCAAAGAGGAGATTTTGGCGGCCAAAAAACTGGCCAAGCCTTATAAATATCTACATAGACCGCTGTCAAAACTCAACGACTATTTCATTACCCTTCGTAAAGAATTGGAAGAAGCACAAGGGAGGCGCAATTATTTTGGCGTTTCTGAGGACTTGATTTTTCTATTGAAGGATTTTCTTCAAGGGTTTGAAATTTTCCAAAAAGAGGTGCAAGAAGATGTGGAAGGAAGAGATGTTCTGACCAATGTGTTCTTTGCCATCCATGGCTTCTTAAATATTTCAGAATTGTATACAGAAGGCTATGTGACCTACGAAGAGAAGGTGGGTCAGGATGTGAGACTAAAGCTTTTTTGTGTGGATCCAAGAGAAATTCTTGTGGAAGTTTTCAAACGGGCCAAGGCATCGATTCTTTTTTCGGCCACCTTGTCTCCCATGCGGTATTATGTGGATGTATTGGGCGG
>DOKV01000010.1 GCA_003510765.1 Clostridiaceae bacterium
AAGTACCCAGGTGGACTGAAGGAAACTCCTTATAGAGAAGTACTTGCGAAGAAGCCTGAACTAGCATTCACTGAAGCAGTAAGAAGAATGCTGCCAAAGGGTGTACTAGGAAGAGCACAAGCAAAGAAACTTAAGGTGTACAGAGGAGAAAATCATCCTCACGAAGCTCAGAACCCAGAAGTTCTTGAGCTAAAGTACTAATCGGGAGGAGGAAGTAAAAATGGCAAAAGTTCAATATATGGGCACTGGTAGAAGAAAGAAATCTATCGCAAGAGTAAGACTTGTACCTGGAACAGGTGCAGTTACCATCAACAAGAGAGACGTTAAGGACTATTTTGGTTTGGAAACATTGATTCTTGTTGTGAATCAGCCACTGGTTCTAACCAACACAAAGAGTGCATATGACGTTCTTGTCAATGTACACGGTGGTGGACTTTCTGGACAGGCTGGAGCAATCAGACACGGAATTTCTAGAGCACTACTTAAGGCTGATGAAACCTTAAGAGGCGACCTGAAGAAGGCTGGTTTCTTAACAAGAGACCCAAGAATGAAGGAAAGAAAGAAGTACGGTCTGAAGAAGGCTAGAAAGAGCCCTCAATTCTCAAAGAGATAGTACAAAAAACCTCTGCAAACGATGTTTGCAGAGGTTTTTTAATGGACTTCTTTGCTTCATTTGTGAGCATGTCCTAGTGAAGTCTGTGCTAAACTGAAGGGTATACAGTATAGAAAAGAAACGGAGAGTGCGCGATGACAAAAGGCAGAGTTTTTTTGAAAAATCCATGGAAAGGGAAATTTGATCTCCTACTTCATGGTAGTCTTTGGGTGTTACTCTTATCTAATGTGATGCCTAAGAAAGGATTCTTGGCGGTTATTTCAGAAGACGCCAGGGGTTATGTTTCTCATGTGGGAACTCAAGGGCTCCATGGGGTGAAGGGCATGGTGCTGATCTTTATGGTGGCCTTTTTCGGGTGGCGGGTCTATAGGAAAGTATCTTTGAAAGAAGCCTATGGTAAACCCCTTGTGCGGTTCATCTCTTGTATGCTGGTGGTGCTTCTTGTGGGTTTTCTTTATGGGGCTGCCAAAAGGTATCATGGCGTCTACCTCATTCATGAGGACTATGAATTTACCCTGGCAGAGCCTTTTCAAGAATCAAAGTATTACCAGGTGGACGACGTGATAAAGGTGACGATGAAAGATGCACACACCATCTATGTGACCATGGCGGATGAGAAAAAGGTCTATGTGAGCTATGGTGTCATGAGTGCGCTGGGCATAGAAGAAAATGGCGTCCTGGGGAGTTTTCATGAAGAGCTAATACGTAGGCTAGAAGAAGAGCATGTGCCCATGGAAGTGCTTCTTCTAGAGGACATCGAAAAAGAGATGCGCACGTATCAAAGTCGATCTGACAGTGCCTTTTGGCATAGGTATTTACCTGAAATACTACTGCTTTTTGAGAAGAATTCTTAAGGGAGAGGAGCACTTTTTTTGCCTAAACCTTGGATTGGAAAAGATATGTGGATGGATGAAAAACTTAAAATGTAAATGTTTCAAGAAGGAATTCAAGCAAAGAACACCGTCCATGACCATGATTCTCATCATGGGGTTAACTCTGTGTTAAATCTCCTAACCATTCCTTAACATTTCACTGAATTAGCGTTATTATAGACTAGGAATTATATGAAATCTCAATTTGGGAGGTACGTTCTTTTGGATGTGAATATGATCATTGGTCTTTTTGGAGGATTGGGTCTATTTCTCTATGGCATGAAGCTCATGGGCGATGGTTTAGAGAATGCAGCAGGCTCCAAACTGAAGTTTATACTTAATAAGGTCACGGCCAATCCTTTAAGCTCTGTGATGATTGGGGCTATTGTGACAGTGTTGATGCAGTCTAGTTCAGCCACCACCGTCATGGTCATTGGTTTTGTAAACTCTGGTCTGCTAAACCTTGTGCAAGCTACGGGAATCATCATGGGGGCCAATATTGGGACCACCACCACAGCGTTTTTGGTCTCTTTAAACATTGATGCCTTGGTACCAATCTTGATTTTTTCAGGGTCTTTCCTCTATTTGTTCACGAGAGCAAAGAAGAGAAGAGACGTGGCCAGCATTTTGTTAGGGTTTGGTATTTTGATGCTGGGCATGGAACTCATGAGTGAAGCCATGTACCCTTTAAGAGACTCTGAAGTCTTTAAGAATCTCATTTTGGCTGTGGGCCATCAGTGGTATTTAGGGATTTTGATCGGTATTGGTATTACGGTGCTGGTACAATCCAGCTCTGCCACCACAGGACTACTTGTGGCGTTGACTGCCACAGGAGGCATCAACTTAGCAGCAGGGTTTCCTCTGATCCTTGGAGCCAACATCGGTACCTGTATCACGGCACTCTTGTCCTCCATCACGGCGAATAAAACCGCAAAAAAAGCAGCCATCATCCACTTGATGTTTAACCTTCTTGGGGCCATCATCTTCCTTCCTTTAGGTAGATATCTCATCACCTTTGTGGAGGGATTGTCTCCAGACAACATCAAGCTTCAGATTTCCTTTGTCCATCTGATTTTTAACATTTCCAATACCTTGGTGCTACTACCCTTTGCAGGGTTACTCATTAAAGTAGCCAATAAAGTGGTGGGGGATGACGATGAAAAAGTGGCTGAGATTCTTGATCGACGTCTTTTGCAAACACCTAGTATTGCAGAAGGACAGGTGATTTTAGAAACAGTGAAAATGGCAGAACTGGCCAAGGAAAATGTTCGCTTAGCCACAGAAGCATTCATCCACAATGATATGAAGCATGCCGATACAGTGGCCAAAAATGAAGATCGCATCAATGAGCTCACAGAGATCATCACCAGTTTCTTGGTGGAGCTTTCAGGGAGCGATTTAGATGTCAATGAGTTTGGTCGCATCGGAGATACCTATCATGTGATCAATGACATTGAGCGTATGGGAGACCATGCAGAGAATATCATGGAACTGGCGCAAGAGCGTCATCGAAAGAATGTGGAAATCACCAAAGATGGTTGTGAAGAGTTGAAAAACATCTTTAATTATACTTTGCTGGCCATGGATACAGCCATTGAAAGTTATAAAAATAATGACCGGAAGAAAGCCTTGTCCATCATTGAAACGGAACGTAGAATCGATGATCTCCAAAGAGAATATCGTGAAGCGCATATTCGTCGATTAAATGCTGGACGATGCACTGCCCTGGCGGGGATCCTTTTCTTAGACCTCATTTCTAACTTGGAAAGAATTGGGGATCATGCGAAGAATGTAGCGGATACGGTGGCTGAATTTAAAGAACGAGATTAACGATAGATCATTTTAAGGGTATACAAAAGCACTGATTCCAGACCTGGAATCGGTGCTTTTTCAGTTTCCTCTCTTTCACAAGAATGGAGGGGTTAATTCTAGGTTAAATCCTTCTTAAGTCCCTTCTCAAAAGAGATTTAGAGGAGTAGAATGACTTAGGATTCAATCATAAAGAAAAGATCGGAGGATCATAAATATGGACATCAGTATGTTCATTGCCCTTATGGGTGGTTTGGGATTGTTCTTGTATGGCATGAAAATGATGGGCGATGGCCTGGAAAATGCTGCAGGAAGTAGATTAAAGTTCATTTTAGAAAAGGTCACAGCAAGTCCCTTAAAAGCGGTGGTTGTGGGTGCCTTTGTGACGGTGCTGGTGCAATCGAGCTCTGCCACGACAGTGATGGTGGTGGGCTTTGTGAACTCAGGCCTTCTAAACCTTGTTCAGGCCACTGGCGTCATCATGGGGGCCAACATTGGGACCACCACCACCGCGTTTTTGGTGTCTTTAAAGGCGGATAGAATCATTCCTCTATTTTTGTTTTTTGGTACGGTGATGATGCTCTTTACCAAAGCCAAGCGAAGAAAAGATGTGGCATCCATCATCTTAGGTTTCGGGGTGATGATGCTGGGGATGCGCCTCATGTCTGATGCCATGTATCCTTTAAGAGATTCTCAAGTGTTTAAAGATCTCATCATCAGCATCGGTTACAAATGGTATTTAGGGATCTTGGTGGGTCTTGGGATCACCCTATTGGTGCAGTCTAGTTCTGCCACCACAGGAATCTTGGTGGCCTTAACAGATACGGGAGCCATCAGCATTCAAGCGGCGTTTCCCATCATTTTGGGGGCCAACATTGGGACCTGTATCACGGCGTTACTATCGGCCATCACAGCCAATAAAACCGCAAGAAAAGCGGCGGTGATCCATTTGCTCTTTAATATGACAGGCGCTTTGATGTTCTTACCCTTGGGTGGGATTTTATCTAGTTTTGTGACCACCTTGGCGCCGGCTAGTGTGAAGCTTCAAATCTCTTTTGTGCATTTGATTTTCAACGTGTCCAGTACATTGATTCTACTGCCCTTTGCGGGGGTGCTCATTAAGCTGGCCAATGGCATCGTGGGAGAAGATACAAAGACAGAAACGGAAATCCTGGATAAGCGTTTGCTTCAAACCCCTACCATCGCAGAGGGGCAAGTGGTACTGGAGACCATCCACTTAGCAGAGCTGGCCAAGAAGAACTTGGTGCTGGCCACCAATGCCTTTATGGAGGAAGATCTTACCCATGAGGCAGAGATTCGCCAAAATGAAGATCGGATCAACGAAGTGACAGAGATCATCACCAATTTCTTGGTGGAACTTTCTGCCACGGATATTGTCATCGATGAGTACAGACGAATTGGGAATACCTACCATGTGCTCAATGACTTAGAAAGAATTGGCGATCACGCGGAAAATATACTAGAGCTGGCAGAAGAGCGGGTAAGAAAAGAAGCGACCTTAACCCCAGAAGGGAAAGAAGAAATAGAAACCATCACAAAGAAGACCTTAGATGCCCTGGATGCTGCTATTTTGGCCTATAAAGATCAAGATGAGGAGCAGGCTAGAAAAGTGAGTCAATTTGAAAATGAGATTGATGATCTCCAAAGAATCTACAGAAAAAGGCACATCAAACGCCTTCAAGAAGGACGTTTTAAAGCCTTGTCCAGTGTTCTATTCTTAGATGCCATTTCCAATTTGGAACGGGTGGGGGATCATGCCAAGAACATCGCGGATATGGTGGTGGGCGGAAGTCCACAAGAATAAGCGTCCTAGAAAAATGCAAAAGACAGAGATGCTTCACACCGAGGAAGCGCCTCTGTCTTTTTATTTTGGGTGGAGCTATGGGATGCTATGTCAGCACTTTATGGGTGCTTTGTCCAGGTGTCGTAGGTGGGCAAGAGGGTACAGGTGGCACTTTTTATGGCCACGTGGATGGCTCTTTCCATGACATAGGCACTGAGGGCTCCAAGGGTGCTCACATCACAAGGGATGGTGCCTTTGGCTAAGGTGAAGATGGTATCGCCATCCACCATAGTATGGATGGGCTTAATGGCTCTGGCAAAGCCGTCTTGGGCCATGGAGGATACTTTATTGGCTTTGCTTTTATCAAGGCTCGCATTGGTTAAAATACAGCCGATGGTGGTGTTTCCTTGGAAGGAAGCAGCCAAGCCTTGAAAAAGAAAGGGCTCTGTATCTTGTGCTTTCCCTTCTTTCATGGGTCCTCCCAGGAGGGTAGAGCCTTCATAGATGCTTCCAAAGGCATTCACCGCCACGAGGGCACCCACTTGTAAATCACCAATTTCTATGGCATAGGAACCAATGCCTGATTTCATGGCGTGCTCTGGTCCAAGGATTTTTCCCACGGTGGCGCCAGTGCCCGCGCCAAAACTGCCGTCTTGATAGTTTCTATTGGTGGCGTTCTTTGCGGCTTCATAGCCCATGGCAAAGTTTGGACGGATCTTCGGGCTTTTATAGCCCAAATCGTAGAGTACTGCTCCGGGCACGATGGGCACTTTGGCAAAGCCTGTGTCAAAACCGATGTCCTGTTCTTCTAAAAAAGCCATGACCCCAGAGGCAGCATCAAGGCCATAGGCGCTGCCGCCGGAGAGGAGCAGTCCATGGACCTTGTCCACCATTTCTTCTGAGGCGATGAGGTCTGTTTCTCTTGTGCCGGGTGCGCCTCCACGAACGTCTACCCCAGGGGTAGCCCCCTCTTTTCCTGTGAGGATCACGGTGCAACCAGTGCCTGCATCTTGGTTGTCACTTTGGCCTACATAAAAGTCTTTTAAATCATGTATAGAGATTTCTTTCATCCTGGACTCCTTTCCTAAATCAGTATGGTTTTTCTAGGTTTTCTTCCATTTTACCATAGAGAAAGGGTTGAATTCTTCAAAAAATAAAGCGCTTCTTCAGAATTTCTTCAGAAACCTATATTTTTTAAAAAAATTTTTAATTACTTAAAATGCATAAATATGCAAAAATTAAGTGGTACACGGCATATTTATGTACCACCCTCTTGAATAAGTTGGCGGTTTGAATTGCAAAATGAGAACGTTTAATGCAAGTTTTGTTTCAAAACAAGGGTAAAATGAAAGATGAAGAATCTATGAATTCATATCCCCCTTGAGGAAAATCTTCGCGAAATCATATCGGGTGCATGTTTAAGGAAGTATTGAATTTTCAAGGGTTTTCGTGGATGATCTTCCTCTTGCAACTAAAAAAAACTGTGCTATTATGGAAGTATCAAGAAGGTCGAAGGCAGTTAAATCATGAAAGATGAACTTGCAAGATGAAGGACTCGATTTTAATAGCCGCCTACAAGAAATTATTATAATCATTCACACTAAGGAGTGTACAAAAATTATGAGTAAAAAGACAATCGTTCTAGGGGTTATCGGTGCAGACTGTCACGCAGTGGGAAATAAGATTTTAGACTACTCATTGACAGAAGCTGGATTTCATGTTGTGAACATTGGTGTTCTTTCACCACAAGAAGATTTCATTAATGCAGCCATTGAAACCAACGCGGACGTGATCATGGTATCTTCTCTTTACGGTCATGGAGAAATTGACTGTAGAGGCATGAGAGAGAAGTGTGATGAAGCAGGACTTGCTGGCATCAAGCTTTATGTTGGTGGAAACATCGTGGTGGGTAAGCAAGACTTTACTGAAGTGAAGAAGAGATTTATCCAAATGGGCTTTGATCGTGTATACCCAGCTGGTACCACTGTGGAAACAGCCATCCACGACCTGAACGAAGACCTGGGTTTGCTTGAAGAGGTAGTTGGAGCGTAAGATGGAAGCGTATCTATTTATTGACTTTGGTAGTACCTATACAAAACTTACAGCCGTAAGTGCCAAGGAGGACGTGATCCTTGCCACTGCCAAGTCTTATACAACGGTGGAAACAGACGTAATGGAAGGTTTTAATAAAGCTTATGAGGCGCTCTTAGAGCGCCTTCATCAAGATATAGTATTTACAAAAAAACTCGCCTGCTCATCTGCTGCAGGCGGGTTAAAAATTGTGTCCATAGGACTGGTGCCAGAGCTCACCATGGAGGCCGCCAAAAGAGCAGCCCTGGGCGCTGGGGCAAGGGTTACGGATGTGTTTAGCTTCCAGCTGAACAAAGGAGAAATTGAAAAGATTAAAACTTCCAAAGCGGATATGATTCTCTTGGCAGGAGGCACCAATGGAGGAAACACAGAAGTGATTCTCCACAATGCACGAATGCTCAAAGAAGGGGGCATCAAAATCCCCATTGTGGTGGCAGGGAATAAAAGCTGCAATGATGAGATCATCGCACTTTTTGAAGGACATATGACCTATGTCATCACGGAAAATGTCATGCCCAGCTTAAATAATATCAATGTGGAGCCTGCTAGAGAAACCATTCGAAGCATCTTCATGGAGAATATTGTAAAAGCGCGAGGCATGTCTCACGTAAATGATTTTATATCAGAGATTCTCATGCCTACTCCTGCAGCGGTACTAAAGGCTGCCCGGGTCCTTGGGGAAGGGACCAAAGATGAAGAAGGCATTGGGGACCTGGTGGTCATTGACATTGGAGGAGCCACCACAGATGTTCACAGCATTTGTGAGGGGGCACCCAGCAAACCTTCTGTGGTCCTTCGTGGTTTAGAAGAACCTTTGGCCAAGAGAACTGTAGAAGGAGATCTTGGCATGCGCTACTCTGCGCTTTCTCTTCATGAGGCGGCAGGGAAGCGGTATCTCCGGCGTCATGGCCTAAAAGGAGTAGAGGACATGAATGTGGAAGAAGCCTTTCAGTTCCGCTACGATCATACAGACTTTGTGCCTCAGTCCGAAGAAGACATTGCCTTTGACGAGGTCATGGCCAAAATCTGTGTGGATATTTCCATGAAGCGCCATGCAGGGACGGTGACTCAAGTCTACTCTCCCTTGGGGATGATGTATTCTCAAGAGGGGAAAGATCTCATGGAGCTACCGTATCTCATTGGTACCGGGGGCGTATTGGTGAATTCCAAGAATCCCAAAGATATTTTAAAGGCCAGCCTTTTCCATGAAGAGGATCCAGAGTCTTTAAAACCAAGACATCCGAAATATTTATTAGACAAAGAGTATGTTCTTTCTGCCTTAGGTCTTCTGGCCATGGTGGATGAAGATAAAGCCTTAAGAATGCTCAAGAAATATATTGTGTTATGTTAGGAGAAAATCATGGACTTACAAAATAAGAAACTTTCAGAAGAAGAATTTTTTAAGACCCGAGAAGAGATTCTCACCCATTGGCCCACTGGAAAAGATGTGGACCTTCAAGATGCGGTGGATTACTTAAAGAAAGTCCCGGATGAGAAGAATTTTGCCAAGAAGCTTCGTAAAGCCAAGGCAGAAGGCGTGACACTGGCACAGCCTAGAGCTGGGGTAGCGCTCATCAGTGAACACATCAAGCTGTTGAATTACTTAGAAGACGAAGGGGGCGCAGATCTTCTTCCTTCCACCATCGATTCTTATACCAGACAAAATCGATACAATGAATGTCAGGTGGGTATTGATGAGTCCTTAAAAGCTGGCAGAAGTCTTTTGAATGGCTTCCCAGCGGTGAACCATGGGGTGAAGGGCTGTAGAGAAGTCTATGAAGCCATTAAGAATCCCATTCAAGCCAGACATGGCACACCAGATGCCAGGCTTTTGAGTGAGATCATCACCGCCTCAGGATGGACCTCCAATGAAGGAGGGGGCATCAGCTACAACATTCCTTATGCCAAGAGCGTCTCCATGGAAAGAACCATCAAGGATTGGCAGTACTGCGATCGCCTCACGGGATGGTACCAAGAGCAAGGCATTGAACTAAACCGTGAGCCCTTTGGTCCCTTAACAGGAACCTTGGTGCCACCCTCCATCTCCAACACCGTGGCCATTTTAGAAGCCCTTCTTGCGGCAGAGCAAGGGGTGAAGAACATCACCGTGGGCTATGGTCAGTGTGGTAATATGGTACAGGATGTGGCGGCCATCAGAGC
>DOKV01000007.1 GCA_003510765.1 Clostridiaceae bacterium
AAAAGGTAAACGGTCCCTGAAAAAATACTGTAGAAAAACCTCCCCAAAAGAAGCAAATCCTCACCTCTTGGATCCTCGATGTAGAGACACCAAGGGGGCATAGGCAGAGGTCCCTCCTTGGAGCAACTCTAGGATGAGCCTAGCCCCAGCCATACTATAGCAGGTACCGTTCCCTTCGTAGCCTAAAAGGTAATAATGATGGGGATGGTCTCTATGGGCCCCCATGAGAGGCAGTCCATCTTTTACCGTACCAAAGAGTGCATTATACCCGTGACAAACCTCCAAGGGTAGGGCATGGCCCACCAGCCTCTTTGCCTCTCCTTTTAATTTTTCTAGTATTTCATCCAGTTTCTCCTAATCATTCAGCACTTCATCCACTTCTTCATCTAAGCCCCCTGCGATGATCCTTTGATCTTGACCCCCCGCAAGTATCCATAAGGCTTTTGGGTTTCCCAAATCATGACCCCATCTCTCCAAGGCTCTTCCTCTAGCGGCTCTGTGAAAAAGGCATAGGTTCGATGGATTTCCACCAAGTCTTTCATGAAGGGATAGACTTGGCCATAGCCCGTGGCTAAAATCACCTGATCAAAGGTCAAGGTAGCACCGTTTTTTATGCGCACTCCATGGGCAGTAAGGGAAGAAAGATCCACCTCTGTTTCCTCAAAGTACTGAACCCCTCTTTGAAGGTTGGCTTCTGTGATGGTGTAGATAAACCGCACAGGATCCACATCCAAGTCTTCCTCCACATAAAGGGCCCCATAGGCCAAAAGATCATACCACTCTTTTACCTCTTCCCCCGTATAAAATCCAGCATTGATGCCAATGGACTGGAGCGCTAAAGACTCCGCCATAAGGTCTTTCACATGGTCTTTTTTCGTGGCCAAATAGAGGCTTTTTCGCCCTCTCAAAGAGCAGGTGGGAAACCTATTTTTCAAGGCATGCAGTGCTTCCATAGCTTCTTTACACATGGTGTAAAGGCCTTTGCTGGGGCTTCCCCCAAGGTCTCTATGAACTCTGTGAGCATGGTGTCACTAGACACTTGAAGAAGTCCCGTGTTTGCTCGGCTGCTCCCTGTGGCCACGTGACGACCTTCCACCACCGTGATGTCCTGATACCCAGCGTCAGTCAGCACATGGGCACAAAGGGTCCCTGACATGCCCCCACCGACGATGAGCACCTCTGTGGTCAAGTCTTTTTCAAGCATTGGAAAGGAGAAACATCTTTTCCTCTCTTCCCAATGGGTATTGCCAAAAATCAATGGTTTCATAGGGATCTCCTCCTTGTCTTATGGGTCTTTTTTTCACGCTAAGACAAAATGAGAAGGCCTACAAGCCAAAGCGCTCTTTGTTTAAAAATCTTTTGCAATGGACATCATGACGACACAGCTTCCTGCACGTTCTTCTCCAGGGCTTGATCCTTCCCTCTCCCATGGAAGGTATCCACAATAATGGCCAGTGCGTTATCCCCGGAAACATTGGCTGCGGTACCAAAGCTATCTTGGGTGATGTATAGGGTGAGGAGAAGCTGCGCCATGGCCCCTGTGGGATCAATACCCACCAAGGCTAAGAAAGGCAACGCACTCATGATGGCTCCACCTGGTGCTCCTGGTGCTGCCACCATGACCACGCCTAGGGTGGCGATGAAGGGCATGAACAAAGCCACCCCATGGGGCAGGTCATAAATAAGAAGCACTGCAGTAATACAACTGACGATGGTGATGATACTGCCCGCCAAATGGATGGTGGCACTTAAAGGCACCACAAAGTCTCTGATTTCTTCTGAAACCCCATTTCTCTCGGCTACTTGCACATTCACGGGAATGGTGGCGGCAGAGGACTGGGTTCCTATGGCCGTCAAATAAGCAGGCACTTGGTTTTTAAGGAGTACCCAAGGATTTTTCCCGGAGACTTTGCCAGCCACCAAAAAAAGAACGCCCACATAAACAATCTGGAGCCCGATCACCGTCAAGAAGACTTTCCAAAAAATAGACAAAATGGAGAATACACTACCGGAGTAGCTTAGATTTAGGAAGTTTCCAAAGATAAACACTGGCAAAAGTGGAATTACAAGATCCGCCAGTACTTTCTCGATGATCTCTTGAAACTCTTTGAAAAACCCAAAGAGCACTTCTCCCTTTCCTTGACTCTTAAGATACGAAATCCCTGCTCCCATCATAAAGGCAAAGACCACGGCCCCTGTGACGTCTAGAAGTGGCGATAAAGGGAAGACAAAGAGGGTGCTTAAGGCTTCCTGTCCACCTGCTCCTTGACCCTCCAAGGCCCCTTCCACAAAAAAGGGAAAGAAAGAAGATGCCATGCTATAAGCAAAGAATCCTGCCAGGAGTGTAGACCCGTAGGCTAGAGCCGAGGTGAATCCTAGGAGTTTTCCTGCCCCGGTTTTCAGCTGGGCGATGCCCACCACCACAAAAGCCAAAATCATCAATGGGATGATGAAGGCCAAGAGACTGGAAAAAAGAGAGGACAAGGTCACGGGGATTCTCAGGAGAACGACAGGCAAAAAGTCCATCTGTCCCACCAAGATCCCCAGGAAAATGGCCAGCAGTAGTTTTGGTACCAAAGTATTTTTACGTTTCTTCATCATAAGATTCTCCTTCTCAAAAACCCCCAGGGGTTGTATTTCATTTTGTTCCTCTAGGAAAGACATGTGTCTTTCTGACGAGAATGTTTTGATTATACGTGGCTTTTCCCTTTCTGACAACCCCTAAAAAACCTTGGGTTCGTTTACACAATAAAAAAACAATGAAAACGCAAAAAAAGCTCTTTGAAAAGAACTACATCCTTTTCAAAAAGCTTTTTTTATGGTGCCCCATGAGCGACTC
>DOKV01000034.1 GCA_003510765.1 Clostridiaceae bacterium
TTCTTAGGAACAACATTCACCTTTTCTTTGAAGTCTTTGCCAGGCTTGAATACAGGAACCTTTGAAGCTGGAATCTTGATCTCTTCCTTAGTTCTTGGATTTCTTCCTACTCTTTCTTTTCTTTCTCTTACTTCGAAGGTACCAAATCCAACGAGTTGAACTTTTTCACCCTTCTCAAGAGTGCCTACGACGGTGTCCAGGAAAGACTTTAGGAATACCTCAGAATCTTTCTTGGTCATGTTGGTAGATTCGGCCAGTGCAGCGATTAATTCAGCTTTGTTCACAATAAATTCCTCCTTGTTGTTGTTTAATAATGGAATCTACTGTTATTATTCCACAAAAAACTCTCAAACCCTTTATTTTCAGGGTTTTTTTTTAGTTTTTTTCTTCTTTTTTTGCCATTTCCCAGTATTCATCCAGTTTTGACAAGGAAAGGGCCTGAAAAGTCTCTTCTTGAGCCTCTATAAGGGCTTCCATTTTAGTAATTCTACCGATGAATTTGTCTGAGGTTTTATTCAAAGAAAGCTCTGGGTCCGCCCCAAGAAATCTAGCCAAGTTCACCACGGCAAAGAGCAAGTCACCCAGCTCCTTTTTGGCTTTGTCTTCTTTTTGTTCTGACAAGGCTTCCTTTATTTCAAGGATTTCTTCTTGCACCTTGTCAAACACATAGGAGATGTGGTCCCAATCAAAGCCATATTTCCTGGCTTTCTTTTGAATCTTCTCCGCTCGAGAAAGGCTAGGATAATACTTAGATACAGCCTGTAAGGAGTCACTTAACCGCGCCTCCCCTTTCTCCTTCTTCTTCAAATCTTCCCATTGAGTCAGCAATTCCTCCGCGGTCAAGTCCCTACTCTTGGCAAAGACATGAGGATGACGGTATACCATCTTTTCGGATACTTTTTTGATGACTTCATGAATGGTGAACATCCCCTCTTCCTTAGAAATGGTGCTGTGTAGAAGGATTTGTAGTAACACATCTCCCAGCTCTTCTGATAAGGCCTCTTCATCTTGTAGATCGATGGCTTCTAGGGCTTCGTAGCTTTCTTCTATGAGATAAGGCTTTAAAGATTCATGGGTTTGCTCCATATCCCAGGGACATCCGTCTTCTTTGTCTCTTAAGCGCTCCACAATCTCCATGAACTCGTAGAATCCATATCGCCCCTCCATGGGTGGTATGTAGATACTGGTGAGATCATCAATGTCTTTTTGGCGATCCAGTTCATATAGTGGCATAGTACGTATGGAGGCTTCCTTGGTGCCTGCCCCGCGCACAAAGACAATCTCATCCTCATCTGCCATATACAGTGATAGGGCAATCTTCACTTCACTGGCCACATAGGCAGAAAACACTTGCGTAATGATGGTACCTTTTTTAAAATCTGGCACTTCCTTCTTGATGTCTAAGGCATCCACAATACGTAGCCCTTGGATGGGGTCTATCTCTAGCGCTTCCAGCATGGTATCCACAAAGCTCACCGCAGGGTACAGAGTATAAGCCACTCCTTCTTCCTTGCAAGCGGCCAATAGAAGCATCACAGACTTCTCTGCCACCAAAGGATGCCCTGGCACCGCATAAACCAGGTCTTCTTCCTTGGCTTTTTTTAACACTTCCTCTTTGATGGTCTCATAAACCTCCTCAAAGGTTTTTGCTCCCTCATAGATATGGTCGAAGGAAACATACCGCATGCCTTCTTCTTCTAAGTAGGCCACTGTGGGATGCTTTTTCGTTCTTAAATAAATGGGATACTTCTTCAGCGCATCCACTGCACCAAAGGTCAACGCTTCCACCGCACCTGGACCAAGACCCACTATATGAATCATCTATTCCACCTCTTCTTTTCTAGTCTTCCACATATTATAGCACATTCCCACACAAAAAAAGGATGCCAAGAAGGGCTTCCTTCTTGGCATCTATTCATGACTCTTCTTTTCTTTTTATCTTAAGAGGATTACTGAATTTTGTCTTCGAACACCTTCACCTGAAGCTCTTCTCTCCACGCTTCCATGGTTTCAGTATACTTCTCACTCTTCTTCTTAGATTGAAGATTGGTGTTGATATTGGGCTTCACTTCTTCCAAAGGCTTTTGCACATCTTCTGGCTGTATTTCTGTCACCATGATGATGTGATACCCTGCTGTGGACTTCACCACATCAGAGATTTCTCCTTCTTCAAGCTCCTTCACGTGATCCATGAAGTCTGGATAAAGATCTGTATTTTCATACCCGTAATATCCTAGAAGACCACCTGCTTCAGCAGACGAGTCCTTTCCATGTTCCTTGGCCATTTCTGAGAAGTCTTTGCCATCTTCCTTGATGAGCTTCAAAACTTCTTCACCCTTTTCTTTGGCTTCATCATCATTACCGAAATAGATATGATAAATCTTTGCGCCCGCTGGGGTGACGTAGTTTGCTTTGTTTTCTTCGTAGAAGGCAAGGATTTCTTCTTCTGAAACCGTAACATCTGCCATGATGGACTCATAGAATCTATTTCTCACGATGTCTTCCTTCACAAAGGCATGGTAGCTTTCTTCTGTAAATCCAGCTTCAGCCAAAGCTTCTTCATAAGCGCCTTCTTCTGTGTAGGCTGCCTTCACTTGGGCAATTCTTTCTTCCACGGCCTCAAGAATTTCTTCTGTGTCCGTATCCATGCCAGATTCTGCAATTTTCTTGTCCAGGATTCTCATTTCCACAAGACCATTGAGGATATCTACCTTCAGGTTCTTAATAACTTCTTTGCCTTCTTCTTGTTCTAGAATCTCTTCCCCATATTGCACCTTTAAGCTGTCAATGTAGGATATGGCTTCTGTATCCACATCTTTTTGGGTGATTTCCACATCGCCCACCTTGGCAAGCACTGTGGCATCAATGGATTCTTGGGTCTGCTCCACAAGTCCGCATCCTGCTAACACTGCTGTGAGCACTGTGGCAGACACGATGGTAAGCACTCTTTTCTTTAAACTAATCAAGTTGTTTCCCTCTCTTTTATCTCAAATTTAGTATTGGGTTTCATCATACCTTTCCATTGTTACAAAGGTGTGACACATTTTTTAATTATATAGCCTTTAAGCCTCTTTTGCAACTTTCTCTAAGGTTGCCAAAGCTTTCATGACCCTGGTTAAATAGTCGATGGTGACATCCCGTTCTTTTTCTAGGATTTTCACCACAAACCCTGGGGTATCTTTGATGAATGCCACTCTTTCGGCTTCATGGGTTACAAGATACGCCACCTTATCCGAAGACATCTTTTCCGAGTCTTGGAAAGTGACCAAGATGTCCTTGCCCCGGTCTTTGATTTCCAGAACCCCCGCGGCATTGGCATAGAATTTCAGCCTTGCAATGTCCATGAGGTTATACAAGGCATCGGGTAGATCGCTGTAGCGGTCCAGAAGCTCCTCTTTGATGTCCTCATAGTCTGCTTCACTTTCCATGGCAGCAATCTTTTTGTAGACTTCAATTTTTCGCATCTCCTCCCCAATATAGGTGTTGGGAATGTAAGCATCGGTGCGAATGTCGATGGTGGTTTCTTTCTTCTCTTCAAGAAGTTCTCCCGTAAGCATCTTGATGGCTGTGTCCAGCATTTTTACATAGAGATCATACCCCACCACAGACATTTGGCCATGTTGGGCTTTCCCCATGAGATTCCCTGCTCCGCGAATTTCCAAGTCCCTCATGGCAATCTTAAAGCCAGAGCCCAGTTCCGTAAAGTCCTTTAAGGCCCGAAGCCTTTTCTCAGCAATCTCTGTGAGCACCTTATCTTTCTTATAGGTTAAGTAGGCATAGGCAATACGGTTGGTTCGTCCCACCCGACCTCTCAACTGATAAAGCTGAGATAGTCCAAGCTTATCTGCATGGTCCACGATGATGGTATTGACATTTTGGATGTCCATCCCCGTCTCGATGATGGTGGTACTGATGAGTACGTCCGTATGTCCGTCCATGAAGTTTTTCATGGCATTCTCCAGTTCCCTCTCGTTCATTTGGCCATGGGCCACATCAAAGACCACCTCCGGCACCAACTTTTGGAGATAGCTGTGAACCACATGGATATCTTCCACACGGTTGTGCACAAAGTACACTTGGCCTCTTCTGGCCTTCTCCCGTAAAATGGCATCTCGCACCAGCTGCTCGTTAAACTCCACCACGTAGGTCTGGATGGGATAACGCTCTTCTGGGGGCGTCTCAATGAGAGAGATGTCTCGAATCCCAGACAAGGACATATGAAGGGTTCGTGGAATGGGGGTGGCCGATAAGGTGAGTACATCCACATTTTTCTTGGCTTCCTTGAGCTTTTCTTTATGAGCCACGCCAAAACGCTGCTCCTCATCCACAATGACCAGACCCAGATCTTTAAAATGGACACTTTTGGATAGGATCTTATGGGTACCAATGAGAATGTCCACATTGCCTTCCTTAAGCCGTTTCAGGGTTTCCTTTTGGTCTTTGGGACCCCGGAATCTAGAGATCATCCCCACGGTGATGGGAAAGCCTTTGAAGCGGTTTCTAAAGGAATGGTAATGCTGCTCTGCCAAAATGGTGGTGGGTACCAATACCGCCACTTGCTTGGAATCCATCACCGCCTTGAAAGCTGCACGCATGGCCACTTCTGTCTTTCCATAACCCACATCCCCACAAAGGAGGCGATCCATGACCCCTTCCTTTTCCATATCTTTCTTGATCTCTTCCACGGATTTTAACTGATCTTCCGTCTCATCATAGGCAAATTCTTCTTCAAACTGTCTTTGCCAAGGGGTATCCTCCGAATAGGCATAGCCTTTGACTTTCTCCCTTTCTGCATAGAGCTTCACCAGTTCTTCGGCTATCTCATCCACAGAACGCTTCACCTTGGCCTTGGCTTTATGCCACTCCTGGCCACCCAGTTTGTTCACCTTGGGCGCTTTACCTTCTGTACCAATATAGCGCTGAATCATATCCAACTGGTCCACAGGGATAAAGAGCTTGTCATTTTTGTCGTACTGGATTTCAATGTAATCCCGCACAAGCCCCAGGGATTCCATTTGCTTGATGCCTAAGAAGACCCCAATCCCATGGTTTGCATGAACCACATAATCCCCTTTGCGAAGCTCTGTGAAGCTTTCAATTTTCGTTAAACCCTGGGCTTTTTTGTGGGCTTTCTTCTTCTTTCTTTTGGCCTCGCCAAAGACTTCTTTATCAGAAATCAGCGCCAGCTTGAGTTCTGGAAACTCAAAGCCCCGAAGCTGATTCCCAAAGGTGATGGTAACATGAGCATACAAAAGCTCGCTTAAAGTATCCTTATAGACAGACTCAATCCCCTTGTCTCTCAAGATGTCCACCAGTCGTTCTCCTCGGGAGCGCGTGCCCGCAAGAATGACCACCTTATAACCTCTCCTCTTGCGGTCTTGGATGTC